>CAYXKL010000003.1:0-38161 GCA_964464825.1 uncultured Melioribacter sp.
TAATAATACCAATCAATGATACAACAGATATTGTACTTCCGAAAATAAGAAGGAAAAACGCAGCACCAATAATTGACATCGGCAAAGCAAGCATAATTGAAAATGGGTGAACAGTACTTTCAAATTGGGCAGCAAGAACTATATATACGAAAATGATTGCAAGAAATAATGATAAAAGAATATTTGCAAATGATTCTGCGGTTTGTTCACCTTCACCAATTACGCTTACTGTATAACCGCCAGGTAAATCCAGTTTATCTATTTTACTTTGTATATCACCTAAAACTTCTACAAGCTGTCTGCCGGATAAATTTGCATCTACTCTAATTTCTTTTTGGCGCGAGTAACGATTTATTTTAGATGGACCTTGCCCTTCTTCAATCTTTGCAAAATCTCCGATAGGGATTAAATAGTTTTCTCCGGCTACATTTGCTTTATTACTTTTTACAGTTAATAACGTTAAATCATCAATATTTTTTCTATCAGTTTCTCTTAATTTTACTCTTACATCATATTGCTCATCACCTTCCTGGTAGTTTGTTGCAACGTAGCCATCAATCATAGCTCTTACAGTTGATGCTATTAAAAACGGATTAAGTCCTAAATCATTAGCTTTGTCTCTATCTAATTCAATTCTAATTTCAGGTTTGGATAATTCTAGACTGTTGTCAATATCAACAGTGCCGGGTGTAGATCTTACAATTTGTTGCACTTTATCGGCAATTGATTTTAAAGTATCAATATTATCACCGCGTATACTGAAAGTAACTGGTTTTTCATTACCGCCCGGTCCACCTTCAAGTAAGAATGCAACTTTAGCGCCCGGTAAATATTTAAGTTTATTGCGTGTCTCTTCAATTAAAGCGAATACACTTTTTTCTCTCTCTTTCTTCTTTGTCAACTTTACAAGAATTGATGCTTGCGTAACCGGATTATTTTGTGAACCAATTGTTGTAAGTACTGTTGTTACTTCCGGATTTTTACGTAAAGTTTTTTCAATCTGATCACAAACATTAGCTGTTTGTTCAAGTGAACTTCCGGGTGAGGCTTTAACATCAATTATAAATTGTGCCTGATCAACTTGCGGAAAAAATTCACCTCCAAGTAACCCAAATATCATTAAACTGATTACAAATATTCCGATTGAACTGAACACGATAGTTTTTCTATGTCTTAATGACCAATTGAGCATAGTTTTATATTTAACGCTCAGTATTTCAAAGAAGTGATTAAAATAATAGAGCAATTTTCTCAAGATATTCCCTTCAGGTTTTAATTCTTCATCCTCTCTGTGTAACCATCTGGAAGAAAGCATAGGTGTTAATGTAAATGCAACAAATAAAGAAACGAGAACTGCCGCTGATATTGTTATTCCGAATTGATAAAAGAACCGACCAACTATTCCTGGCATAAACGCAACCGGAATAAATACCGCAACAATTGTAAATGTGGTAGCCATAACAGCTAAACCAATTTCCTGAGAAGCAGACTTAGCCGCTTCCATCGGTGTTTCACCTTGCTGCATGTGCCGGTATATATTTTCAATTACTACTATCGCATCATCAATTAACAATCCAACAGCTAAAGACAATGCCAGTAAAGACATCATATTCAGTGTGAAATTCAATGCGTACATTAAAATAAAACTGGCTATAATTGATGTAGGCAATGCAAGTGCGCTAATTAATGTTGCTCTAAAATTTGCTAAGAATAAATAGATAACAATTATTGCAAGTAACCCGCCATAAATAAGATCGAACCAGACATCACGTACAGAGTCTTCAATGTATACTGAGTTATCTTTTGCAAGATAGATCTGTATATCAGATGGTAATTCTGATTCAAGTTTTTCAATCTGTCTTTTTACTTCTTCAGCTACTTCAATTGTGTTGCTACCGGATTGTTTTATAATATCAAGCCCAACAGCAGATTTTCCGTTTAATCTAGTTAAGCTTGTTTTCTCTTTAATGCCATCAACAACATTTGCCACATCGGAAAGATATACAGGATTTCCTTTTGGATTTGCTACCACTACTTTGCTAAATTCATCAACACTTTTATACTTGCCCATTGTTCTTACCAGCAGTTGTCTGGGTCCCTGATACAAATTACCGCCGGGTATTTCAACATTAGATGCACCTACATTTTGAATAACATCTTGAATTGAAAGATTATAAGCTTTGAGTTTTGCTACATCAACTTCAATTAATATTTCTCTTTCGGAGCCACCTACTAAGTTTACAGATCCGACTCCGGGAATACTTTCAATTCTCTTTTTAATAACATTTTTAGTATAAGTAGTTATATCTTTTTCCGATCTGGTTCCCGATACTGTAAAGGACATGATAGGTAAACTGGCAAAATCAAATCTTTGAATTACCGGATCTTCAATATCATCGGGCAGTTCTGATCTTACTGCTGCAACTTTTTCACGAACGTCTTGAGCGGCTGCTTTTCCATCCATTTCTAATTTAAATGCTATCATTACAATTGATACATTTTCTTGTGACGTTGACATAATATAATCTACACCTTCAACCGGATTTACAGCATCTTCTATCTTTTTTGTAACATCTGTTTCTATTTGTTCTGGACCAGCACCGGGCAGAACGGTTGTAACTATAACGAACGGAATATCTACATTTGGATAGAGATCCACATTTAATTTTATAACCGAATACAAACCAAGAACTATCAGCGCCATTATCATCATCGATGCAAAGACCGGTCGTTTTATTGATACATCAGCTAATTTCATTTTTGCTTTTCCTTATATCTTTGTAACTACAATTTTAATAAAGAGAATTATGATGTTCGAAATTCATCATTCATTTTTAATGGTATAAACAGAAATTCCATCTTTTAAATTATTTGCACCTATTGTTGCAATGGTATCACCGTATTTCAATCCGCTTATCACTTCAGTATTTGTTCCATCGGTTAAACCGGTTTGAATAATTTTAAATACTGCTTTGCCATTTTCTATAACATACACACCTTTAGATTCAGCATTATTCACAATAGCAAGATTCGGAATAACTAATGAACCTTTATTTGATCTCATATCAACTTTAACCCGGCAGAACATACCCGGTTTGAACCATCTATCCGGTGTATTAATAAAAACCGATTTTATCTCGAAAGATCGCGATTGTACATCTGCTGATTTTGAGATTTGCTGAATTTTCCCTTTTTGAATCAAACCTGGTTTCAATTCGGAATATATTTCTGTTGTTTGTCCATAAGTAAAATTTGATATATCTCCTTCTCCAACACTAAAAATTGCTTTTAAACTTCCAATATTAGCAATTACAGCCAAAGGTATTCCGGGGTTTGCAAGATCGCCAACATTTACATTAATTGCGGTAACAACACCGTTAATTGGAGAGACAAGGTCAACCATGTTTTTTGCTGCTTCATAATTTGCTTTGGCAATATAAAATTGAGTTTGAACTCCATCGAGCATTTGTTGAGAAATTGCCCCTTCCGAAAACAATACTTTCATTCTTTCAAAATCCCGGCTAGCATTTAAATATCCGGCTTCTGCTTGATAGAATTGTGATGATGCACCAGATTTATCGAGTTCAATTATTGATTGGCCTGATTTAACAAAATCACCAATTTTTACTTTAATTGCTATTATTCTTTCTGGAATTTTAGCAACTATATTTGCTTGTTCTTCGCCTTCAAGTGATCCGCTGAATGTTTTAGAGATTATCAAATCTTTAATTTCTGCTTTAGCTGTCTGAACCGGTATAGTATCATTAATTACAGTTTCAGATTTAGTTTCATCTGTTTTATCACTCTGACCGCATGCATATAATAACACTGTAAATAGAATTACCGCTAGTGATAAATAATTTACTTTTGATTTCATAACATTTACCATTTTATTTTTTTCTCCTTAAATATCTAGTATTCAATTCCTACTGCATTTTCCCAGTCGGCCTTTGCAGTAAGATAATCGTAAATAGCTTGAGCATAATTTGTACGTGCAATTGTCATTGCAGCTTGTGTATCAATCAATTCTAGCTGTGTACCAACACCGCTTTTATATCTTGTCTGTGCAATCTTCAATGCTTTGTCTGCTTGCTCAAGACTTTTTGATTGAGCATTAATTCTTTTCTTAGCTTCTTCCATACTCATCTTTGCTTGCATAATTTTAATTTTAAGACCTTCTTCAACTTTTCTTTTTGTTAAATCAACTTTCTCTTTATCAATCAATGCTTGTTCTATACGTGCACCTCTTCCAAAACCATCGAAAAGTGTGTAAGATAAATTAAGTCCTACCATAAAACTTTTTGCCCATAAATAATCCTTGAAATTAAATGTATTATCCTGAGCTTGAAATGAATACGAACCGAAAGCGGCTAATGTTGGAAAATAATCTGCTTTTTGTATAGTTATATTTTTATCCAATAATGAAGATTGTATTTCCAATTGCTTAACCAATGGGTGTTCTTGTATACTTTCGTAACTAATCGATTCGATAAATGCCGAGGGAATTTCTTCAAATAAAAATTCACCTTTTACTTCTATTGGTCGGGTAATGTCAACAGCCAAAATATTTTTGAGATAATTTTTAGCAAGCTCAAGACCATTTGCTGTTTGAATAAGCATCGGTTGTGTATTAGCAAGTTGCACTTCAGCACGTAAAAAATCATATTCAGATGCAACACCTTGTTTATAGAGTGCTTCAACATTTTCATAATTTGCTTTTGCTACTTCATTACCTTGCTGACTAACCTTTAATAATTCTTGCATCAATAAAACATTATAGAATGCTTTTTTAACATTTAATATTAAATCATTTCTTGTCCCCCGGTTCGCAGTTTTAGATAACTCGGAATATTCACTTGCAACTTGAATGGCAGTGTTAACCTTCTGACTATAAATGACTTGATTCATCGATAAGGTTAAATCGTAAGCATTATCCGAACCAAGCTCAAGAGTTTGTGTTTTTCCGGTTTCATTAAATGGCGTTCCAGAAGGAAGGAACAATACCGGTAGTTTAATATTGCGTACGTACCTTCCATTAAATTCGAGGCGCGGAAAAGCATTTGAATATGCCTCATTAATTTGTTCTTCAGCTCGTAGAATATCTTTTTCCGATAATTTAACATCCCAATTTTTTTCTAAAGCAATATCAATTGCTTCTTTTAATGTAACTACTAATACTTCATTATGATTTTGTGCTAAAATTATCGAACTGCCAATAAATAATAATGCCAGCCATTGTTTAATTATACTGCTCATTGGAAATCCTTTTTGATTAAAATATTACCAAATAAATAACGATAATTAGACGAACGTGTCTGTAAAAATATTCAAGTTATAAATAAATCGAAATGAAGAAATTATTAATTAATGAAGCTAATATGAATAGGAAATATTAATGGATAAATTGTATTAATAAAATTTTTCAATACGGCAAGGATCGTATTTATTTGAAAAAATTATTACTCAATGCATAATAGATAGCCATTATTGATGAATATGTAGAACTGGCGATAAAACGCCATTTTAATTTTATTTTGTTTTGAATTATAAAATTGGCTGTTAATCCCAAAGGTAGATTCCATAAAAATGAATGAAGTCCAATAGAAAGTAGTTCCAAATTGATTTCATTCCATTGCAGCTTTAGAATATTTATGAATAATAAATGACGGGCTATCCACAAAGGATTAAAATATAAAACTGCATATATACACTTGAGGATCTTTTTATAAAAATCCGATTTACTTGCTGTGTTAATTTCGATCCAATTAAAAACATTAGGTACTTCGAAAGCATAAATTGTACCGCCTATTATTGAAATACCAAAAAATCTAATAAAAGAATATTCATTCAGAATCAACGAAGCAACAGTATCGCCGGTACAGAAAATGAGTGCACCATTTAAAATATTTTTTCTTGTATAATTTAATTTCAACTTTTAATGATTTTATTGGTAGTAAATAAGTTTTTAAGTATAAACCAGTTAAAACGATAATTCTGCTTTTTCACTTATTTTTTCGGATTTTAATTTCGTTTTTTTTCTCTGCTCTTTAGGTTTGAAACTTATTCTGATTTCAGGAAATAAACTTTCATTTACAACTTTTATTTCAAACCAGAATTCGTCTGAAAGGTATGTCCTATATGTGGTTTCTTTTTTCTTTGATTCTAGTGTAATTGGAAGCATTGATATTTTTTTTGTGTGATAAATGAGTCTGATGCAACATAAAAAAATCTTATATATCTTCCTAAAAATATTTTAAAATATTTTTTTTGTAAATAAGTTGACATTTAAAAATATTTTTGCACGGAATAATTTTTCAAAGTTAATTATTCGCTAACTATCGTAAATTCCATCCTCCATTCTATTTTTTGCTTTGGTTTAATAACGCTATATAATTTCTTATCAATTGCTGTGGCAAGTGAATCGTAACAAGTATTAGTAGGTTCTAATGCAATTGTTAAATGTTTCGGTCTATTATCAGTTGGCCAGCCGCCGTATGTTAACCAGATACCCAAATATGGTATAGTTGTGTTATTAAAACTGATCAGCAAAGATTCTTTTTTCTTTGTTTTATATAATGCACACCATCCAACTTCGGTCAATCGTTTTGAAAATAATTTAACCGCTTTTCCAAAATTCATTTCTTTAATGGTCGAAAAATCATTTTTACCATCTATCATTGGCCATTTTAATACATCTCCAAACTTTCCAATAGAATCATCATTTGTCCAATTAAGAATTACTTCATCAATTTCATCTGTTAAATATATTTCATCACCCGGTTCAACATTTAATAATGGATGCGCCGACCAGATATACGGCAATGATTCATCTTCATAATTTACTACTTCATAATCCAGAATAAATTTATTCTCTTCGAGATGAACTTTTTTTGTAAACGAATAATTCCAGTTGATACCTTTTGCTGTTCTTATCAGGGTTTCATTTTCTGTTATTTTATACTGCCATGGTTTAGACCAAATTTGTCCGTGGTCTGGTAAATTAATTTTAGTACCGTTTTCTGTTGTTATGGTACAAGCTTCAACAGTAGGAAAACATTCATCAAAACCGCTTGTATCATATTGATCAAACGGTGCACCGTGATATGCCGGTTTATAATTTTTTTCATTATTCTGTGGTTCTAGTAAAAAATTTGTACCCGTTTTTTTATTGATAAATTTGATCATCTTTCCGCCTATTTGCGGAAGAAATATCACTCTAATAAAATCATTTTCTAGTGATATGTGCTCTAGTTTGTCTTTTTCATATACTTGAATCAATTTATTTCCATTTTTTTGATTAGACGGATTAACTTATTCTCTTTTTACACTCATTAAAATAGTATGTAATGAAATTTTAAGAAAGAAATATTTTTATTTAGCAAAAATATATATATATATATTGCTTTAACTTGAAATAAAATAGCGACAAGATGTGTTTTAATAATTATTCCTAAAATTATCCGAAGATTCAACAATTAAGAATTTTTAATACTTATTATTTCAGCTGCAATGCTTAACGCAATCTCTTCCACTGTTTCGCTGTTAATTTCAATTCCTATAGGTGCATGAATCATCTTCAATTGATTAGGTTTGAATCCTGAGGTTTTAAGTTCATCAAATATCTTTTTGATTTTTGCTCTGCTACCCATTAATCCTATATAATTTAATTTTTTATTGATAATACTTTTTATTGCGCACAAATCTGAAGAATATGATGAAGTAACTACTGCTACATATGAATTGATTCCTTCTTTAATAAATTTACCAATATCATTGTAAGAGCAGATTTTAATTTTATCAGCATAATTATTTTCAACTATTGTTTTTACATCTTTTCTATCATCAAAAACCATAACATAAAAATTCAGAAGTTTCAATTGCCGCGAAAGAGCTAATCCTACATGTCCTCCGCCAACAATATAAATTATTTCCCGGATCCCAATTATTTCTTCATATTTCCAATCAGTTTCGGAATTGAATGTAAAATTAATATTCGGCTGTATATTACTATTTCTTGAAAAAGCAATTCCTTCAGGTGTTAAAAGAAAAGATCCACTTTTATGATCATCATAAGATTTAATAATTTTATTAATAATGCTAAGATCAACTTTATTCAGTGTGCATGTATAATTTGTTTGACTTCCCGCGCATATTAACCCTGATTTTTGTTTTTTAACATTTGTATTGTGATATAGTTTTTGCATAGAATTAATTTTATTATTAGATAAATAATATTTTTTGCAGTTTTCTAATAAATTAAATTCCATCTCGCCGCCGCCTATTGTACCAACAAAATTCCCGTTTTTAGATACTGCAATTTTAAAACCGGCTTTGCCCGGCGAGCTGCCTTCTGATTTAACTACTACTGTTAAGATTGCTTTCCCATCTTTTTCGATACTACTTCTTATGAATTTCCATATTACTTCATCATTCATCAACTTATTCCATAAATAACTTATTTATAAAGTGACATTAATACTTTTTCGTGTGTTAATGGTGAATTGTAAAAAATATTTAGATTAGGTTTAAACGCCTTCATTGCATTAAGGATAGCAAAATAAGCACCTATGCCATACATAAAAGGAGGTTCTCCAATCGCTTTTGATTTAAAAGGGCCATAAGGATTTGGGGCATCTTCTAAGAAATGAATACTTATCTCTTTGGGTGCTGAATTTATATCCGGAATTTTATAAGTAGAAAGCGCATCAGTAACAAGTTTACCTTCGCTGTTATAAATTACTTCTTCAATGGTCATCCATCCTATTCCTTGTACAATTCCTCCCTCTGTTTGTCCGCGGTCTGTAACCGGATGGAGACTATTACCCAAATCGTGAACAACTTTTACCGAATCAATTTCATAAGTCCCTCTTAAGCAATCAACTGTGGCTTCAACTATAGCAGACCCATAAACATGATATGCAAATGCATCTCCTTTTGATTTTTCGCGGTCAAAGAAAATATCAGGTGTTGAGTGGTGTGCTTGTGCTGATAAACTTACTCGTTTGAAATATGAAATCTGAATTAATTTATTCCAATTCAAATCGGTCGGTTCATTATCAACACAAACAACTTCATTGCGAATTGATATTTTTTCAATACTTGAAACTTGTAATTCTTCAGCGGCTATTTTGTATAATCTTTCTAAAATTAATTTACAGGCATCCATTGTTGCAAAGCCGTTTAGATCAGTCCCTTTACTAGCTGCTGTTGGAGAGGTGTTTGCAACACGTGTTGTGTTTGTGCTTTCAATTTTTATTCTATTCGGATTTATAGAAAATACTCTTGATGCAGTTTCTATAATTTTAGTATTAACACCTTGCCCCATTTCAACAGCTGCGGTGCTGATACTTACACTGCCATCAGTATAAATATGTACTAATGCGCTTGCTTGATTCATAAATGTAGATGTAAATGATATTCCAAAACAAATAGGCATTACAGAAAAACCTTTTTTTATTAGAATATTTTTCGAATTGAACTCGCTAATTTTATCACGAATGGAATTAATATTATATCGGGAAATAGTTTCTTCAAAACATTTTTTAGCTCTGCAATTATTTGCAGTTTGTCCGTAAGGAAATTGATCTCCTTCATTAAGTAAATTTTTATTTTGTAAAAATGAAGGTTCAACACCCATTACATTTGCCGCTTTGTGAATTGCAGATTCTATTACAAACATTGCTTGTGGCCCGCCGAATCCGCGGAAAGCAGTAAATGGTGGAAGATTTGTTCTACAACTGTATGCTGTTGCTTTTACATTTGGAATGAAATAACTATTTGTTGAATGAAATAAAGTGCGTTCTAAAATTGCCGGTGATAAATCTGCCGCAGCACCGGCATTTTGATAGAATGTTACTTCATATGCAAGAATTAACCCTTCTTTGTTAAGTCCAATTTTAAAATCCGATGAATATGGATGTCTTTTTCCCGTAATTCTCATATCCACTTGACGGGGAAGGATTAGTTTAACTGGTTTGTTAAGTTTTAATGCTCCTAACGCAGCCATTACTGCCCATGGAGTTGCTTGATCTTCTTTGCCGCCAAATCCTCCGCCGAGTCGCGGAACATCAACTTCTATTTTATGCATCTGAATGTTCAATACACGGGAAGCAATTTTTTGTACAGCTGTTGGTCCTTGTGTGGAAGAAATTATTTTCACTCCACCACCTTCAACCGGAAGAGCTATACATCCTTGTGTTTCCAGGTATAAATGTTCCTGAGCACCTGATTCAGTTCTTCCTTCAACTATTATATCACAATCTTTCCAAGTTTCGCTAGTATTTCCAATTGAAAAGATTCTTGGATTTATTATGAGATTACCTATTTCGTAAGCTTCTCTAGCATCAAAAACTGGAGGGAGTTTTTCAATTTCAATCTTAATTGCTTTTGCACCTTTATGTGCTTGAATTTTATTTTCAGCTATAACAAGTGCAATTGGCTGACCTACGTAATGAACTTCTCGTGAAGCAAATAGTTCCTCATCAAGAACTACTCCCCCTATTTGATTTTCACCCGGAATATCAGAGGCAGAAATAATACAATGAACCCCATTTATTTTTAATGCGTCTTGAAAATCTAATTTAGTTATTCTGCCGTGTGCAATTGATGAATAAAAAACATAACCGTAAAGCATTCCTTCCGGTACAATTAAATCATCAACAAATTTTGATTCCCCTTTTACATGCTGTATGGAGTCATAACTTCTCATATTAATTCTTTTGCATTAATAATTTTGGGAAATAATTTAATAAAATGGGCATAGATCAATTGTCTTAACAAGATTGTTTTATATTCTGCAGTGCCTCGTGCATCAGTTATTGGTGATATTTCTTGAAGAGCAATTTCAGCAGTCTGTTTTATAACCGGAATGCTGACTGATCTTCCTAATAAATATTCTGATGCTGATTTTAATTTTAACGGTATAGGTGCTACACCGCCGGCTGATATACTAGCTTCAATAATTTTATCCTGTTTATAAATTATCCCAATTGTAGAATTTACACTTGCAATATCAAGATGAATTCTACGGGATACTTTTTCATAATTGAATAAAAAATATCTTTTAGGAATATTGATAGAAACAGCTTTTATCAATTCATTTTTTTTCATTACAGTTTTTTTGTAATCAAGATAAAATTGATCGATAGGAATAACTTTTTCTTTATTGCTATCAACTAAAATAATTTTTGCGTTCAATACAATAAGTATATTGGTAATATCTGCTATAGGTGATGCATTTACAATGTTACCCGCTATTGTTGCACGGTTACGGATTGATAGTGAACCGAATAAGTTGATATGATTTTGTAAAAATGGGAAATATTTTTTTATGAATATAGAATTTTGAAATTCATTAATTGAAACATTCCCTCCCACAAATAGAGAATCTTTTTCCTTATAAACTCTATTAAGATCTTCCCTTTCATAAATAAAATCAGCATTAACTTCTAATAATTCCTCCCATTTCTGCACATACAAATCGGTACCACCTGATATAATATTTACATTTTTAAACTTAAATTTTTCTTTTCGAGTAGATACTGTCTGCTGATTTATATTTTTTAACTTTTTCTGAATTTCTAAAAAATAAGCCGGTATTACATTACAAGAGATTAAATACTCAATCCCTTTTTTATTCTTAACAGTGTGATTCAGTTTTTCAACAACATTGGAAACAGCACGCTTTATTCCAGCATAACCGGTACAACGACAAATATTTCCATCTAGAACATCTAAAGCTTCCTTAATATTAAATTTTTCATTTCTTAAAAAATATCCCGTGATTGACATGATAAATCCGGGTGTGCAGAATCCGCACTGTGTACCACCTTCATCAACCATTTCTTCTTGAATCAAACTTAAACCGGATTTGTTTAATCCTTCGATAGTTACAAGATGCTTCCCATTTAGATCAGCTACTGGCATCAAGCATGAATTCACTGTTTTATAAACAACTTTATTTTTAATCAATGAACCAATCAGCACAGTGCAAGCGCCGCAATCACCTTCCCGGCATCCTTCTTTGGTACCTGTTAATTTTATTTCACTTCTTAAAAAATCTAGAACTGTTTGGGCCGGGTTTATTTCAACCAAAACAGTTTTTTCATTTAAAATAAAATTAATTTGCTGATTCTTAATCATTATCAAATTATTCTGTGTTAATTATCACTTCGTTTTGTGTAATTCTTTCAAAACTTTTTTCATCACGAATTAAAATTGCCGGCTGAGGATATTTTTTACCATTTAGATTAACAATTATCATTGGCCAATCATCAGATTTAGTTACTATCTCAAACCCATCTTTTGTAACAATCATAGTTTCTTCAACTTTTGCACCAGTGATTGTTGGATTCCAAGCAAATGCCTGATTCTCTTGAACAACTTCTTTTATTCCCGGGTAAATTACCCACTCGCGGTCATCATAACCTATCGCGCCGCCTTGATGGTGAAGCATCCATTCATTTTCATATCCAACTGTTTTATACCATTCTTTCATCTTTTCAAAAATTTCTGATGCTGCAATTCCCGGTCGTGTAAATTCCTGATAGTGTGCGTTTACTATTGCAGTCTTTTCTAACTTAGTTTTTAATTCATCCGGCAAAGGACCGAAATGAACGAAGCGTGTAACGGCAATAGGCATTCCCCATTTCTCGGCACATATGTTTATCATAGCATAATTTTTTAGTATGGCTCCACCAGGTAGTGCGTGGCGGTAATTATAAATTCTTTCATCTACAGCAGTCAATAAAACAGTTGGAAGAATCTGCCGGTCGCGCAAAGCATTTGCAGTCATTGTTTCGATTTCAAATTCATTGATTCCCGGTTTAATTTTCATGCAAACTTCTGCTACTGCTTCAGTTGACATTTGAGCTACATATCTATATCTGACCAATTCATATTTACTTAAGCTATAACGCAAAGGCTTAAATTTATCAGCAACATTAACAGTTCCGGGAAAATCAATATCACTTCCAACTATACCAAATCTTTTTATTATTTCACCCCGAATATCTTTAACGGGATTTGATTCGTACCAACTATATTGGATCAATTCATAGCCAAGTTCTTTCAAAGATTCATCCATCATTCTTTGAGCTTCAGCACCGTTACAAATCAAATATCTCCTCCCATCTTTCATTATTAAAAGTGATGCTGCACCGATATCTTTATTTAAAACTATTTGATTATTTGCCAATCCGGCTGTAATCCAATTAACATTTCGCACTTGAGTTAAAAGCACTCCATCAAGTTTGTTCTCTGCTAAAAAATATTTGATGCGTTCAAGTTTCTCTTCAATTTCCATTTTGTAATTAAAATCGCGTGCGGTTTTTAATTCAGTTTTTTTTTGATTTTGATCAGATTTTTCATGAACCTGTTTAGTACAAGAAACCAGCACAACTCCAAGTACCACCGCTAATATTTTCCAAAACGATTTCATAATTTCTCCAAAAATTTCTTTGTATATAATTTATTCTATTTAACTTCAATTATAATTTGATGTTTTACAAATTGATTTTCCGTTCCGGCAGTAGAGAAATAAAGTTTACCGTCTCTTTCTTTTGCGCCGAAAATTGTTTTTACCAAATCTTCATTGATAATGCCGAGTTTGTATTCCTTACCGGGTTTTATTTCAACATCTATAAATAATTTTTTATCAGCAAACTTTTGTGATATTATTTTCAATCCTTCATTTGTTGCACCTATAGGAGTGGTTTCTTCAATTAAATAGATTTCAATTGTTGGTTTGTATTTAATAACCAATTCGTGTTTTCCGGTGACTTGAAAACTTGATACAAGCTGAACCGCTTGTTCGTGATTTATTGTATTAAAATTAATTATGTTATTGTCTACAGTTACAGATATAATTTCTGAGCCGGCAAACAGATCGGGCATAAATTCAAAATTGATTTCACCTTTTCCAGTTTTTTCAATCAATAATTGCCACTCGCCATTTTTTAATTTGTTGGTCATATTCAAAGCTGCTTTGCCGATCTTTACATTTTTAACATCAAGCCATTCCCATTGCATCGGAAGCTTAGGTGCAAATGTAATTTTATTTTCTAGCGCATTTACATTCAGTCCAAGCAAACCATTCATCATAGGGAAAATATAGCCGCTTGTACAGAAACCTTGATTATGATAAGCTTCGCCGAGTTTTGTGTTTATATCGCCGGAGAATACTTCTGGAAAAATTCCGAGTCCGTAATCGAAAGTATGCTGTAAAGTATTGCGGAGAAGTGAAAATGCTGTAAGATTAAAGTGATATTTATATTGTGCTGCATTGGCGAAAAAAGAATTGAATCCCCAAACTGTTCCGTAATTGTAATTTGTTGGTTCGTACAATGATGATTTGTTCGAAAGATTACGTACGCCCCAATCAGTTATTAAATCACTCTCGTTGTAATTTTTAACCGAACTTGCTGAACGTGATTTATCGAGAATATCAAAAATCATAATTGATGTTGGAAAAATATTTTTATCACGGACTTGCTTTCCGTCATCGCTCGCACCAAAGCTGTAATAACCAAGATCTTCCATCCAAAATATTCTTTCAAGTGCCACAATAGCTTTCGGTAAAAGCAGCGAAGTTTCTTTTTCAATTTCTTTATCGCCGACATACTTTGCCATTAAATTAACTTCTTTAATTCCTTGAGTCCACAGTCCTTGTGTGTACATATCGTTATTAATTTTTACAAGTGCACCGAATTCAAGCACGCCTAGACCGGCTCCTTTCAAATCCATTAGTCCGTCTCCGTTGCTGTCTTTATTCAAGCACCAACTATAAGCTTGCACTATCGATTCCCAGCTTTTCTTAATAAACTCAAGATCTCCAGTTTTTCTAAAATAATCACCCATTGCAACAAGATACCAAGGAGTAGTATCAGCATGATTGTAACCGTAATGATAATCGTTCCACCAATCAATTAATCCATCGCTCTGAGAAAGTTCGTGTGCCATTTTTCCAATCTCGGTTGGTTTTTCATCCTTAGATTTTTTTCTAATTGGAAAGTTCTCTTGCCGCTGCCACTTCTGAGTAAATATTAAAGCATCTTTAACTGTTTGATAATCGCCATAACTATTTATTGCAAGTGAATTGATAAATGCATCACCCCCGAAATACCAAGCAAAACCGGGACGACCACCACCGCCACTTAATCCGTACCCCGCAACTAAACCTCTTCCGAGTGTTGGATTTTCAATCATCAAATTACTTAGTGCAGCTTTTCCAAATTCATATGCGAGGTTTATTTTTTTATCTGGAGTTATAATTTGAATTGTTGATTCGTGAAGATTTTTATAATGATCGTAAGTTTTTGCGTAATACTTTTCAATATTTGTAGTTAAATCTTTATAGAGTGCTTTTACAGAATCATATTTTGTGTTTACTGGGCTGCCGGCAATAATAATAGGGTAAAAATTTTCGTTTGCTTTGTTAGGTTCAATAGTAAATTTGAACTGAATCGGATTATCTGCAAACATATGTGCTGGAGGTGCAGCCATTTGTTCTGCCAATGGTGAACCGCATAAAAATATTCCTCTCCATTTAGCTTCAGAAATTACGTATGCTTTTACATCTTCATCCCAATAACTAAATTGTCCCCCAATCCCACCTGGCCATTGTGGCTGCATAACCGGCATAAATCCTGGCACAATTGTAAGCGGAGTTGTTGTGTAAACATCAAGAAGAATTATAGCACCAGGTTTATCATTTGGAATAAAAATTATTTCTTTTACAGTGAATGATTCATATACGAAAGTGATGATGGTCGCTTCTGGTGTTACAGAAATATCACGCACAATATCTTTCGACTGAATCGGTTGTGTAGTAGTGCCAACAAAAAATTGAAGATCAAAATTACGGAGAATTTTCCAAGGCCAGATCCACATTTCGAATGATCCGTTTTCAAATCCCATGAGAGCGGCTTTGCTTCCGATCTTATCCATATATTGGTGCGGTTGTGCGGTGCGTGTTAGTATTAGATTATTTTGTTTCAAATCGAATTTTTTAGTTTGTGCAAAAAGATGAAGCGATATCATTGTTATTACTAGAAGGATTGATTTAAAATGTTTCATGGTTTGTCAGCCTTTTTATTATAAAATTATTGGCACACAAATCGAACAGATGTAACTAATAAAAACTGATCTTTTGAAATCTTTTTAATCCGTTAAATTTGTGTGCTATTTGTTGTTGTATCTTTCAATCAGCACCCTTGCCATGATTGAATCCCAAATGTAATTCGGCGGAGAGTTGAGTACTTCATAATCAGCGCTGTACGATTCCCAAAAATTATGATTCTTTTTCAACTGCGTTGTAACAGCAAGCATCATTTTATCAGCAAGCTGCTTTGCAATCTCATAATAACCATATTTTTTTAATCCATCAAGAACCATGTAATTCCACAAAAGCCAAACCGGTCCATTCCATTTGCAGCAATAATCAACATAAGGCGAGTACCACTCATCATCTGCAGCTAAAGTTGGTATTCCATACTTACGCCAGAATTTATTTTTGTCAAGTAATTTAGTAACAAGTTTTTCTGCTCTCTCTTTCGGTGCAGCTTCAGCCCACAATGCAAGAAAACCGATAATCTCTTCACGTCTCAAATCACGCGTCATGAATTTGAAACTATGATCTTCTTTGTTGATCGAAAAATAAAATTGCTTTTCTTCATCCCACATTCTTTCATTAACTAATTTTGAAATATGATCAGCTTTATTTTTCCAAACAACAGCTTCTTCATTTAATCCAAGTTCTTTTGCAATTTCAGAAAGTGATCTCATTTCTTTAATAACCATTAACGTTAGATCGAGACATTCCAATTCATCAGAAATATCTTCTTTATCAACATCAAGAAATCTTTCTGCACTAACCTGAAACACTGCGTTATACCAATCACGCACATTTTCAATAATTCCGTAAGGACCCCATTCAAATGTTCCATCTTTATTTAGATCACGGTTTTCAATTAACCAGTTCGTGTATTTAACCCCACTTTTATATGCATCTGCTAAAAATTTTTTATCACTGCTGACTTTATAAATCTCCCAATTAATCCAACTGAAAAACGGGGCGGATGTAGTTGACATATCTTTGCCGAGCACTTTACTGAAGTGCGGATAATCTTGCAATCCTCTCGGACCGTGGCGGTATGCAATTAATCCGTCATCGCGCTGCTGCTCGATATAAACATATTGTGAACCTTGTGCCGATTGGGGGTCGAGATAAGTATAAGCAAGCATACTCATTGATTCGTGCAAAACCTGGTGACCGTGTCCCCATCCCCATAACGGTTGCCGAGAGAAAACATAAAAATTATAATTTGTTTTTTCGGTTGGCGGATAAAAACAACCCCTTGATAAATTAAACGAACTTAAATAAACAAGTTTTTCTTCCTCTGTTCTAAAATTTATTCTTGGGATTTTTGAAAACAGTTTTTCATTATTATCAACATATTTTTGAAGCGGTTCTCTTTTTAATATTTCAATCTCCTTTGCAAGTACTCCAATATTTTCTTTTTGATCTTGCCAACCCCTAAAATACCGTACATTAATATCCTCTCCCGGTTTTAACGAAAACTTTCCATGAAGCGAAACAAAATTTACATATCCTTCCTTCTTGTGATTAAGCGAATCATTTCTGTTCTTTGCGTAAAAATCAGTTTTAACAGTGATATAAAATTTTTCCATTCCACCGTTGTAACCGCCAAATGAATATGGGATAAAGTTTGCCGTAAAATAATCACGAGTATCTGTCGGATATGGAGCATTTTTATAGAGTGAGCTTATCAATCTATATTTTGATTCATAATGATTTGTAATGTATGCGTTAAGATTTAAATCATAATCTTTAATCATCAACGAATCATTACCGAGCTCAAGAATAGGATATAGTTCAATATTGTGACTGATCCCGTCAACATTTTTAATTTGTAAATTCACGAGTGCGACTGAAGAGCTATAAACAAAAAATGTCTCTTGAACTTTTATCCCTTGAAAAGGGGAGTATTCCAAAATTGCCATATCCGGAAACGATGAAGTAACGACAGGCTTTTCAAAAAATTCTCCGGTGTTCATTATAACTACTTGATCAACTTTCCAGATGCAATAAAATTTACCAGCTTGATCGCCCGAGTAATTAATTGGTAGATTATCGGAATAGTAATCCATCTTGTAACCTTTATCACCATACAGTTGCGATCGCTCCATTGACGCCGTGTAAGTGGTGTAAAGCGGATCGTTTTGTTTTGCAATAAATGTCAAATACTTATCAGATATTTGTAATTGTTGTGCTATTAAACCATTGGTGAGCAATAAAAATAATATAGCTTTTCTCATAGTCCTTCCTTAATAGACCACTGATTAAACAGATTTAGCTAATTTACACTGATAAATAATTTTATTATTTGCCAGTTACAAATCAAAAAATGTTTTTAATTTATTCAACCTTAAGAACTATTTCTGATAAGTCGGATTTTTTTGATGAAGAACCAACTAGCAAAACATGATTTCCTTTTTCAACTATAAATCCTTTACCATCTACAAACTTTTGAAGTGTTTCTGAATCAATCTTAAACTCAACTGTTCTTTTTTCGTTCATTTTCAAAAATATTTTTTCAAATCCTTTCAAAGTTAAATTTGCATCGTTTTCTTTTAATCCTTTTCCCTTAATATAAAACTGAACAACTTCTCCTCCATCTCTTTTTCCGGTATTTACTACATCAACAAACAGCCTGGTAGATTGATTCTCTTTTATATTATTTTTTTCTAAGCGGAGATTTGAATACTTAAAAGAAGTATAGCTTAATCCATAACCAAATGGGAACAGAACCTCGCCATCAAAATAACGATACGTTCTTCCCTCCATATTGTAATTTTTAAAGTCTGGCAACTGATCAATAGATTTATAAAATGTAACCGGTAGTTTACCGGATGGATTAAAATCTCCGAATAAAACATCTGCAATTGCATCTCCGGCGGCTTGTCCACCATACCAAGCTTCAACAATTACCGGTATATTTTCTTTTTCCCAATTAATACTTAGTGCGCTTCCGTTCAAGAGAACCAACACAATGGGTTTACCAATTGCCGTAATTTTTGTGATGAGTGATTTTTGTGTTTGGGGTAGATCAAGTGTTGTTCTATCACCCTTGTAAAATCCGGGGACTTCGATTTCGAGTTCTTCTCCTTCCAGACGTGGAGATATTCCCATAAACATTATTACTACATCTGATTTTTTTGCTACTTCTAATGCACGCTCCTCTTTTTCATCATCCGGAATCGACCAAAAAAGCTGAACCATAGAGTATCGGGAGCTTGAGTAATAATCAATCTTAATTTTATACGCTTTCCCTTTTTCAAGTTTTTGTATCGAAAATTTTTTGATTGGATGATGTTCGCCATCATAACTAACAATTAAAAAGTCTTCAAAATAAATGTGAAGTCCGTTGAAACCCCATCCTCCAATTTTGTATTCTCCCGTTTTCGGCGGAACAAGATATCCTTGCCATCGAATTGAGAAATTATTCTGTTCAATATTTTTAAAAGGAATTTCATCAAGCCACCAGTAATCAATATTATCATCAATTTTTTTAAAGACTGGATTTCCTTCAAATAGTGAGTTATTAAAAATTTCTGTCAATAATCCATTTTGTTTTTTTTCTGCATCTACAAAAAAACAGCCCGCTGGAATTAGGGAAGAATTCGGAATCTCTTCAACTAAATCGCAACCCGGCTCATAATAAATTTTTGTTGAAGGCAATACTTTTTTCTTTATTCCGCGTAGAGGTGTAACCGGATCAGACGGAAATCCGGTATAATTGCCGAGTAAAACTTCAACATCATCTGCATTCGGACCTATTACAGCTATATTTTTAATATTCTTTTTTAACGGTAGTAAACTGTTTTCATTTTTTAAAAGTACTATTGACTCTCTTGCGGTTCGTAGTGCTATTTGACGATGTTCTTTCGAATCAACTTTGTCCAGATCAATTTTTGAGAATGGTACAATTTCAGGTGGATCAAACATTCCCAATTTCATTCTTGCAATAAAAAGTCTTTTAAACGAATTATTTATTTCATTTTCTGTAATCATTTTTTTTTGATATGCTTCGAACAGACTTGGAAATGAAACGCCGCAGTTCAAATCTGTTCCGGCTTTAACGGCTAACGCAGACGCTTCCACCGCATCTTCTGCTTGTTTATGAAATTCCCAAATATCTTTTATTGCCCAGCAATCGGAAACAACATAGCCATTAAATTTCCATTCATCTCTTAAAATTCTATTCAGTAGCGGTTCGTTACTGCAGCATGCGTTACCCCTAAGACTGTTATATGCGCACATGATTGATTGAACATTTGCTTCGGTAATTGTTGTCTTAAATGCCGGCAGATACGTTTCGTGTAAATCGTACTCACTTACTTCTGCATTAAAAGAATGCCGGTCGGATTCGGGTCCGCTGTGCACAGCAAAATGTTTTGATGTAGCAACAAGTTTTAAATATTTCGGATCATCGCCTTGTAATCCGCGTATAAATTGAACTGCAATTTGTCCGGTTAAATATGGATCTTCACCATAAGTTTCTTGTCCGCGTCCCCATCTTGGGTCACGAAAAATATTTATGTTCGGCGACCAGAATGTTAGCCCTTGATAAATTCCTCTCTGATTTTTAGAAACAGCATTATTGTACTTTGCACGTGCTTCATCAGAAATTACACTACCAATTTGAAAAATCAATTCTTTATTCCATGTTGCAGCTATGCCAATTGCTTGCGGAAAAACTGTTGCGCGCCCGTTTCTTGCAACTCCGTGCAAACATTCATTCCACCAATTGTATGCTGGAATTCCAAGCCGCTCAATTGCCGGAGCGTTATAAACCATTTGAGAAATTTTTTCTTGAAGAGTTAATCGGGAAGTAAGATCGCTTACTCGTTCTTCAATTGTCATATTTGAATTTTGAAATGGAAAAGTAAAATGAGTTTGCGCTAATAAAGAGGTTGATACGAAAAAAATCAGTAGTGATTTTTTCATTTATGATCCAATAAATATTTTCTGAACTTAATTCAATTTTCCAATGAATCTAAATCAATCATAAAACGTGCGATTAGTCCAGTCCAAATATAAGTTTTATTCCACCCAGCTTGATATTCATCTGCACTATAAAATTCCCAGAAGTAATGATCTGTTTTAAGGTGATAAATAATATTCTCCATTACTTTTTCGGCAAGTTGTTTTGCTTCGGTTTTGTATCCGTAATCAAGCAAACCGCGGAAGATTAAATATTGCCACGGTACCCAAATTGGCCCGTTCCAATAACCGATCGGATTATAATAATCATCTTTTGCAGAGAGTGTGGGAATCCCAAATCTTCTCCAAAACTCTTCTTGATTTAAAAGAGATTTCATTAATTCATTTACTTTCTCTTTATCAGAAACACCAGCCCATATCGGAAGGAAGCCGATTATTTCTTTTTTCTTCAAATCATCTTTTAAATTAAAGGAAAATGATTGATCATTTTTATTCACATTGTAATAAAATTTGGTTGAATCGTCCCACAAATATTTATTTATGAGCACACTCCTCATCATACTTTTTTCCCCCCACTCAATACTTTCATTTTTGTAACCGAGTATATCAGCAATAGCAGCAAGAGATTTTTCTTCCATTACAAGCATCGAGTTTATATCCGGTCCTTCAAAGTTTGAAGCCCAGCCAACTTTATCCCACACAGCAACACGCGCATCGCGTACACTTTCGAGTTCTGCGTGTCCGCCCCAACTTGCCAATCCATTTTTATTGGAATCACGACGTGATGTGTACCAATTATAAAATTTCTTTCCACTTTTATAAGCTTCTTGTAAAAATATTTTATCACCGGTTACTTTGTAAATTTCATAATTAATGTAGTTGAACCAAGGTGCAGAGCTTGTAAATTCCCCGTTATAAATTATTTCTTCATTTAAGTATGGTCCCGTACGGTAATTAATATATCCGTCTTCGCGCTGTCTTTCTATATAGATACGCTGTGAATTCATTGCGCTTACTGGATCCATAAAAACATATGCGAGCATTGATAAACTTTCATGGAATACTTGTCCGCCATACCCCCATCCCCATTTCGGTTCGCGTGAGAATACATAATAATTGTAATTGCTTTCTCCTTCCGGTTTCATCATGCATTGGCGCATTAAAGAAAATGCATTCCAATAGAGCATCTCTTTTTCTTTGTTAGAAAATTTTAACCGTGGTATTCTGGAATATGTTTTCTCATCAGCAGAAATAAATTCTTCTAAAGCCACATTCATCAACTTATAACTGATAACCGATAACCGATCACCTTGATTTCCCTCTTCCAATCCTCTCACAATTCTTATCTCTTTTTTCTCGCCGGCGTTTAAATGTATTCTCTTATGAAAAGAGAATACTGTTGAATTTTCGTCAATTCGATTTTTTAGATTTTGTAAAGAAAAAGATTTTTGAAGTATTTTAGTCGTATCTGTTGAATTAGCTGAAAAATATTGATATGATCCATAGCTGTCAGCTTTTTCAGATAGCTCAAAAACACTTTGCAGATTTTCAGAATACGGGATTGAATGTTCTTTCATCCAGCCGTCGCGTGTTTTATTATGATTGAAGACGAATGAATTCTTATTTTCAGAATAAATTAATTCTTTTAGTTCCGTTGTATGTTGAAAGAATGGATAGAGATCAACTTCGATTTCTGTATTTCCTTCATTTATAATTTTTAGACTGTGCACTGAAAACTGAGAGCTGTAAACAATAAATTGTGCTTCAACCATTATATCTTTGAATGGATAAAAATAGAGTTTTACCAGATCCGAATATGATGCTGTGATTACCGGTTCTTTGTAAAAATCTTTTAGTTGATACCGAATTGAATTGTTTAATTTGAATCCATAATAAATATTCCCCCCATCTTTCGATTCAAATCCAATTGGTTTTTCAGGATTTAACCAGCTTAATGAATATGCTTGATCAAGTTTATAGTTTGATCTTTCTATTGGTGCTGCATAAGCTGTATAGATAGGATCATTCTTTGTTGCGTTAAGATTTGACAAATAATTTTGTGCAACAAAAATATTGTGTGTTAAAAAAAAGAGAAAGATTAAGGACTTATACGAAATTCCAACATGAAGGCATATAGAATTACTGACTTGCATATTTAACTCTTATTTCTTTATTAACATATTTATTTTTGGTTTTCTCAAATTCTATTTTAACTTTATTAAGTGAACTATCTTTCCATATTTCAATTTCATTTTGTGTCCCACTGACTCCTTGCACTTCTATCACATATTCATTTCCGTCAATTTTATCAGACAAAATTCTAAATCCTTCTGAAGTATAATTCGGTTTTGGTAAAACAATCTTTGGCAAAACTGAAATTCCGCCGGTATGAGAAACTTCTAGTATGGAGTTTCTATTCAATTCAAATAAAAAAGAGAGTGTTCGATTGTTAAATGTCTCTATTGTTAACTGCTTGTTATTGATTTGTGCTGAGATAAATTTTGTTTCCAAAGGAAATGTAGGATTGAATTCAACTTGTATTGGTTTCGATGAATTCGAAGTGAACACAAAAAAAGTTTTTCCGTTCTTTCGATTCATTTGAAAATCAACAAACGAATCTCCTATTCTAATTCTTTCAACTTTTACTGAATCCCAATTTGCCGGGAAGTGTGTAGATAATTTTATTTTATTATTGAGTGCGTTTACTTCCAACCCGAGTAATCCTTCAATTGCCGGCTGCAATACCATAGTTTGACTCCAACATTGATGCGAGCAGACACCAGAAGGACGATATTCATCACCGTGTAAAACTTCTTCAATAAATCCGAGCTGCCAATTTTTATAAACTAGAAAATTGTTCATTACATGAGTGAATCCTTGAAGGTAATTTCCATACTTAAATTCAGCGAGTGCAGTCCACCCAGTAAACAAAGGCCAGACAGAGCCGGTATGATAACCTCGCGGATTATAGATTGGAGAATCTTCACGTAGAATTCGAACGCCCCAATCTGATGAAAAATAATTTTCTGAATAATCATCAATAACATTTTTTGCTTTTGTTTTATTAAGCATATCAAAATAAACCGGTACTGCCGAAAGGACTGTTTTTTCAGAATTAAATTTTCCATCCTTCAATTTCGAAAAACTCAAAAACTTTTTCTCTTCATTCCAAAAATCTTCATTAATAATATTTTTTACTTTTTCCCACTCTGCACTATACACTTTATACTCATCGTTCATTCCCACCGATTCCGCCATAACACTTGCCATTCTAAGTGCTTCTGCCCAGCAAGCTGCAAGATAAACTTCCGTGTGGGCAGTATAAAGTCCGCCTCCTTCAACCCAACCGTGTCCAACATTTGTGTTTTCGATCAGGTGATCCTTGTCGGTGTCGGTTGAATAACAGAATTCAATTGCCTTCTTGATATGATGCCATGACTCTTTTATGAATTCAATATCTCCTGAATGCTGCAAATATCTTCCAGCAAGAATTATATATAGCGGGGTAGAATCTGATGCATCATAATGAACTGCACCTGAAGTTGTAAGTTCGTGAAAGATTTTTCCATTCAAATCTTGATACATATTAAAAAATTTTAACTGTTCTTTTACTTTATCAAAATCTCCGTAATCAAGAAGTGCAAAAGCGCTCCATACTGCATCACGTCCGAAATACCAGCTGTAACCGGGTCGCCCATTTACTTTATGTCCGCCATTCCATCCTTTTGCTGTAGTTGAGTAACCGGCAACGAGTGCCTTGCCTAATCCGGGTGTATTTACAAAAAACCGATCTGTCCCAATTAACGCCCATCTGTAGCCTTCATTAAAATAATTATTGGGAGTTGTAATTGTTAAAGAATTCTCAAAAAACTTTTTTACATAAGCTGATACTTGATTATAAATCTTTTCGGGATTACTAATTGTTTCAATATAATTATTTTGTGCCGAATCATATCCTTCATTTGTTGCGGCAATAATAAAATCTATATTATCATTCATTTCAAGTTTGTATTGTGTCAATGCACTAACAAAAAATTCATTTGTAGTAATTGGTGTGAAGAGTGAATCAACTTTTTGAAAATTTTGAAATTGTCCGATCAATTTCTGAAATGGTTTTCTATTAGCACCGGCAATTACTAAATGTTCACTGCTTTCATCTTGAATAACAAAAGAATTTAAGTATTCATTCCAACAATAATTAATTGAGCCGAAAACTTTTTCCGAGTAGGGCCACATAAATCTCATATTGCTTTTAAATTTTACTATAAGTTTAGCTGGATATACTCCACGATATTCATAATGAACTACAGCAGAAGGTTTATTGTTTGATGCTGTTACAATTTCTGTTAGATATGCTCTTTTAAACTTATATATACGTGTGAATGATTCCGGCCGAACTTCAATTTGGGGTTGCTCATTATTCAGCCAGTAAATTGAATCCTTATAGGAAAATTGTAAACCGACTTCATAATCACGAAGAGCCATAAAAGGATGCGCCCATAATTCATCAATGCCTCCCTTCTCTTTTCCCATCACAAGCATTCTTTCCCCGGCTACGTTCCAGAAATTATCTGTTGCAAATTGGTTCGAAATAAGCAAAGATGTTTCTTCTTTATTCCAGATTTTTGAGGCAGCAAGGTTTTCAATTGAGAATTGAGAATTGAGAATTGAGAATTCTCTAACAGTATTTTTTTTATAATTCCAATAATATTTTTTTTGGTTATCAAATTTACCGGTGAGATACTTTAAACAATTTTCTGTAAATAATTCCAGATGCTTACGGCTATTATTTGGAATTGAAAAATATGTGTATGCACCTACAGCAAGAACTTTTCCATTTCCAATTTCATATTCAAGCAAAAGTTTTGAATCCTCTTTCAAATTAATGTATGACCAATCAACAGCTATGACTTTCCCATCTCGAGGAATAGAATTGCCGAAAAATCCGATCTGTCGCGTCTTCATATCAGATGTTGGATTGAACATGTAAGCTCCGCCATTCAATCCAGAAAAGATTGGATGTGAACGAAATGAATGTAGTCCGAGTTTTCTTCCGTAACCATCATCAATAGCATCAACATAGTGAACGGTTGGAACTTCAGTTTCAAATCCGAGCAGATTTAAATACCTCATTGCCTCAAGAGTTAAAAAAAGTTTACCGCCTTTTTCAACATAAGATTTTAGTTTTGAAATTATCTTGGAATCGGCTTCTCGCAAATTGAAATTAGAAGAATCAGAACGGTGAATCCAAAGTATATTATAATTGAGAATTGAGAATTGGGAATTGAGAAATTGGGTATGATTTAAAAGATTTGGTTTTAATTCTTGGCTCCCTTTTAGAAAATTGTAAACCGCTTGTAGTTCTTTGTCTTCTTTGTATGAATTATTGAGATCAAGAAGACCAACTTTTATTTGCGATAATAGTACAGAAGAAATGAGAACCCATAAAGAAAATAAAAATTTCATTCTTACTCCTGATAAACTCTCCGCTACTTGCGCCGGATTAGCTTTAGGGACAAAAAATATTAACGCAAAATCCGTAAATTAAATGCAAAGAGTGTGAAGAAAAAATTTATCTTCCGCCAGCCGGTAAATTATCGTTCAAGTATTTTGTCAGTAATGTATATAAATGTAATGTTGTTCCTTCGCCTTCATAAATTCCATGAGTTCTGTTTGGATACGCCATCATTGTAAATTGCTTATTGTACCTTATTAATTCATTTATAACAATTTCTGTATTTTGATAGTGCACATTATCATCACCGGTGCCATGAACAATCAGTAGATTACCTTCTAATTGATTAGCAAATGTAACGGGTGATCCTTTAATATAAACTGAATCATTTTCAGGAAGTAATCCCATATAACGTTCTTGATAAATATTATCATAGAACTTTTCATTTCCAACCGGGGCAACTGCCATTCCAGTTTTATAAAGTTTGGGATAACGGAACATTAAATTTAGAGTCATAGAACCACCACCACTCCAACCCCAAACACCAACTCTTTCCGGATCAATGAAATGAAATTTCTGAAGTATTGCTTCAGCTGCTTTTGCTTGATCACCTGAATTAAGAATTCCGATTTTTTCATAAATCGATTTCCTAAATTCTCTTCCTCTTGGTGATGGAGTACCCCGGTTATCAACGCTCATAACAATATATCCTTGCTGAGTAAGCATAACATTCCAAAAATAGTCTGAGCCGCCCCAGCTATCGAGCACTGTTTGTGCTGCTGGTTCACCATATAAAGTAAATAGAACCGGATATTTTTTTGTGGAATCGAAATCAACCGGTTTCATCATCCAGCAATCAAGAGATATTTCTCCAATATCAATCTGGAAAAATTCAACCGGTGTTCTTTTTAATTCATTTATTTTTTCAAGTAACGCTTTATTTTCAACTAATGTTCGTAAGGTTTTATGTGAAGGAAGTTCTATCAAATCAATTACCGGAGGGGTACCCGCTTTTGAATATGTATGGAAAGCAAAGTTTGCACCATCAGAAATCTGGTAGCTGTGAGTACCATATTTACCATCAGGAGTTACTTTATCTAATTTCCCTTTTCCATTTAAAGAAATTCTATATAAATATTTTTGAGTAGCATTTTCAGGTGATCCTCTAAAATAAATCCATCCGTCAGCTTCATCAATTTTTTGAATATCAATTACATCATATTCTCCGGGTGTTAATAATTTCTTTTCTGTGCCATCATAAGAGATCAAGTAAATATGTCTCCATCCATCTGATTCACTTAACCATAAAAATTCTTTACCTTTATTCAACCACTTCATATAATCATTAACATCAATCCATGCATTATCTTTTTCAGTATAAACATTTCTAACATTTCCATTTTTAATATTGCACAAAATAATATTCAATTCATTTTGCTTCCGATTTAATTGCTGCAGCCAAATTTCATTTGAATTATCATGCCAGTCCATCCTTGCGATGTAATTATTGCGTGGATCGCCGGGCACATTCATCCAAATAGTTTCTCCACCTTCTGAACTAATAACTCCAACTTTACAAGAAGAATTTTGAGTTCCAACTTTAGGATATTGGACTGGTATTACTTTGGAATAGATGGAATCGGTATTATTAATCATATAAAAAACGCCGATACCGGATGCATCAAGCTGCCAGTAGGCTATATGCTTACTATCTGGGCTCCATCTAAATCCGTCGCGGCAATCAAGCTCTTCTTCATAAACCCAGTCGAATGTACCGTTAATTATTGTCGTTGAACCATCGAATGTAAGTTGTGTTATTTTATTAGCAGAAAGATCTTCCACATAAATGTTGTTTTCTCTTACATAAGCAACTTTTTTATTATCAGGAGAAAATTTTGCAAACATTAACGTTGAAGGTTTTGCATCGCCACCAAGTTTTTTTAATTCATTTGTTTCTAGATTCAAAACCCAGTAATCACCGCGTGTGTTGTAGCGCCAGACTTTAGCGGTGTTAGTAAATATTAAAAGCCATTTACGATTAGTAGACCAAATATAGTTATTAATCGGCAGCGGTTTTTCTTTACCATGCGGAATAAGAAGTTTTGCTGAAACCATCACCTCGCGATTTCCGGTAGCTGTTTCATATTTAACAATTTCTCTACTGCCCGTAATTTCTTTTGAGGTTTCCAAAGCAGTATAATATTTGCCTTCGTCAATCCATCTGGCTTGTACGAAACTCTGTCCGAAGAATTCATAATTTTTAAATAGGCGATCTATGGTTAGTAACGATTTGTCTGCTTCTTGTGAATAAAAATTTGAGGAGAGGAACAATACTATATAGAGAATAAAATATTTTGTATATGATTTCATTTTTACCCCCACTTTATTTATTTGGAAGATTCATTTAATGAGCACAGAATTAATTTTTATAATGAATATTTTTCATTGCTCTTTCACTTAAAGCAAGAATTGTAAGTGACGGATTAACTCCGGGATTTGCAGAAATCATTGAACCATCACACACATACATATTTTTATAACCAAACACACGATTGTCTTTATCAATTACACCTTTTGAAGCATCTTGACCCATTACAGCACCGCCGAGAATATGTGCCGTGGTTGGAATTCCGAATACTATTTCGGAAAGGAGCGCCCCGGGAGTTCCGTCTACAATTTCTCCAAAGCGTTTTGCAAGTTTATTTGCTTCCGGTAAAAACGCTGTTGGTAAATCACCTTGATCTATCCCTGATTTCATTCTGAAAAACCCTTTTGAAAATTTTAACGTTCCGCTTATAGTCCGCATATACAAAAGTATTTGCGTTTTCTTTGCCCAATCCCAAACAAAGTAAACTTTGAAATACTTAATTGGATGTAAAACTATTTCCTTTAAAGCATTAAAAATTCTTGTAAATAAATTTTTTCCGATTGTTAATGGTGCTAACTGAAGCCGCCAAAATCCCGAACCTGATGGATACCGTACCGGTTCAAGGTGACTAAATTCATCAGTATGTAAAATTGACCCGATAGCAATTCCATCTGAAAATACAGTTTCTTTTTTAGGTGAAACAACTCCAATCAAACTTTCAGAATTCGTTCTAACACTATAACCAATTCTTGATGAGAGATTCGGTAATGATTTTTTTTTCAAATCCATCAGAAGAGGAATTGTGCCGAGCACGCCGCCGGCAAAAACAATCCCTTTAGTTCTATATGAACCTTTTTTCATAAATATTTTTGTTGATGATTTCCACTTAACAAAATAACCATCCGTACCATCATCAGAGTTAATAGTATTTACATCATAGACAAAAGTTTCGGCTTGAATTTGTGCGCCTTTTTTTTGAGCGAGATACAAGTAATTTTTATCGAGAGTGTTTTTTGCATTCTCTTTACATCCGATCATGCATCTGCCGCAAAATGTGCATCCGCTTCTATTTGGTCCTTCTCCATTAAAATAAGGATCGTTCACGGTTTTATTTGGTTCGCCAAAATAAATTGCTACATCTGTCTGTTCAAAAAAATTTTCCTTACCAATTTCATGGGCTAGTTGTTTTAAAGCTACGTCGCCATTTTCTAAACGAGGATTTTTTGTAACCCCCATCATTCTCTTGGCGGTTTGGTAATGAGGCAGAAGTTCTTCTTTCCAATTAGCTAGGTGTGCCCACGATTCGGATTTGAAAAATGAGTCAGTTGGAATTGGTAATGTATTTGCATACATAAGCGAGCCGCCACCTACACCAACACCGGATAAAATTCCCACGTGGCGGTAAAATGTAATTTTGAAGAATCCAAAAAATCTAAATAATGGTAACCAAAGCCATCTTTTTAAGTTCCAATTTGATTTCGGAAAATCTTTGGCGGTGTACCATTTCCCTTTTTCAATCACTAAAACTTTGTAACCTTTTTCAGATAAACGGAGAGCCGCAACAGATCCGCCGAATCCGCTGCCGATGATGATGTAGTCGTAATCGAAATTGCTGAGTTTTACTTCATTCATTATATAAAGCTGCTTGCCATTATAAATTAATGCAGTTATAAAAAAATCACGTTTAATATTTTTTATTATTGATTACTTTGTTAATTATACATTATACATTTCATTTAAGAAGTACCCCCGGCTGGAATCGAACCAGCACCTCGAGCTCCGGAGGCTCGTATTATATCCGTTTAACTACGGGGGCAAACACAATATTATTTACGAATTACGATTTAATATTTTTGATTTACGATTTCTAATTTATACCTTCTTCTATAAAGTTAATACTTAAAAATTATAATATATCACCACCATTAGAAAAATATGAAGAAATAAATTCTAATTCTTCTATGAAAAATTTATTAACAAATGCAAATTTTTCAAGCTATTGACTTTTCATAGATTTTACTAATTTATCGGCGAGAATATTTTATTGGAGTAAAATCGTGTCGATTACAATGCGGAAAGCTGTTACAGAAATCATTACATCACTAAAAAAACTCCCCGAGCCCGGAAAGAAAACCGGTTCTTTCTGGGATTTTATGAAAGGTCAGCTTGCAGATGAAGGCGAGTGGGATCAAAAACATATTCGAATTATCACAAAAGAAATAGATACGCTTCTATCTAGACTTGATAAAAAATCTTTAACCGATCTTTGGAAATCAACACCGGCTGCAGATGAAAAAATTGTCGAGGGGAAAAAAGTTGATTTGCCCGAAATGAAATATGATATAACCGATGAAATGATCGGGCAAGTTATGGATAGAATGGATGATAATTATTCCTTGCGTGAAAGTTATTACGTACCAAGTGAATCTTATTATGCAACTGAAAAAATTGAAGATAAAAAAGATGAAGATCCGGATTCCGATATAGAGCCAGAAGACATAATTGAAGAGGATTTAGATCTAAATGATGACGATCTTTTCAGTGAAGAGCCCGAAGATGACGAAGATGATTTCAAATTTTAGATACTTATTGTTCGGTATTTTTCTATCAATTTCAATATTTGCTCAAAATAACAAAATCCCAGATTCATTACGTTGGCTCAAATTCGAATTACCCGATGAAGTGTTAAACTACCAATTCAATCAATTATTTTTTGATGACCAAATTAATTCATCATCATTCATAAATACTGATCTCTTTGATAGCAACTCAGTATGGATACAAGCTCGAATGATGCTGAATACTTTTAAGAGCGATAATCAAGCAGATGAAATTTGGAAAGCTAACATTCTAAATCCACTTCAAGATAAATTTATTAAAAGTCAGCAAATGAAATTTTGGAATACAGTTTTAGCTTCTGTTCAGGTTGGAGCAGTTGGATATTTAGCTTATAAACATTTGAAGAAATACGGATTTCTTAAAAAGAAATAAATCACTTAAAAATAGATTTTCATCATCTGTAACTTTAATATCTACATACAAGTCTAAATATCAAACAATTAAATAGATTTATAGATTATGAAAAAAACAGTTGTCTTATTACTACTCCTAACTATTTCAAATTTATTTCCACAGAATGGATACTACGACAAAGATTCAGTAGAAACCGGTTGCTACAATAAAAGCTTTGATTTAGGATTCAAAAATACTGGAATAAGCTTTGGTAATTCTTCCTCTTTCAACGGAATCCGTTTTAATTTTTCTGACTGCGGTATAGAGGAAATCAACGGTATCAACATTACGTTCTGGAAACCAGAAAGAAATCCGGGTTCTGTAATAAACGGAATTGCAATTGGATTAGCACCAAGCGCTGGAACAATTAACGGAATTTCTGTCAGTCTGGCTGCCACCGTTGCTGATAATGATTTAAATGGAATCAATTTTGGAGGACTTGCAGTTGTTTCTCAAGGTAATATTTCAGGTGTAAATTTTGGTGGATTGGCTGTTGTTTCTCAGAGCAACATGAAAGGAATTAATATTGGCGGACTTGCAGTAGTATCCCAAGGAAACCAAGTTGGTTTAAATATCGGTGGATTAGCTACAGTATCGCAAGGTAATATGACCGGTTTAAATTTTGGCAGTTTGGCTGTTGTATCTCAAGGTAATTTGTTTGGTGTTAATATCGGGGGGCTTGCAATTGTTGCTCAAGGTGAATTAAAAGGAGTTAACTTTGGCGGACTTGCGATAGTTGGACAAGAAAGTATATTCGGATTAAATCAAGCTTTACTTGCAATAGTTAGTCAAAACGAAATCAAGGGATTAACTATTGCCGGATATAAAACTGAAGCATTAGAATTTATTGGAGTGAATATTAGCGGCTGGAGTGAATTTAATAACTTTACTGGATTTTCCCTCGCTGTTTATAATCGCATTACTGAATCACAAAATGGTTTAACTATTGGATTATTTAACTCCGCAGAAAATCTTAATGGTGTTCAAATTGGATTAATCAACATTGCAAAAAACAACAAAGGAATTTTGAAAGTTCTACCGATTATTAACGCACATTTTGATTAACCACTATTCCACTCTTAGTATTGGATATTCATTATTTTCTTTTAGCAAATATTCAAATTGATCTGTTTGAAAAATCCCTAGCATCGACTGCGGTTCAAAGGCAAGTATAATTAAATTAGAAGCTAACTGCTGAAGTGGAATGTAATAAAAGTCTTCAATAGTTAAATTATCAACAATTATTTTTTCTATTTCAGGATTATATAATTCCATTTCCTCTAATACTTCTTTTTTCAACTTCTTAATATTATACTTAAAAATCTTCTGCCCATTTTCCTTTATATAATTTTTATAAATAATATCATGTCTTCTAAGCCAATCAATCAGTTTATTATCATCTTTATTAATAAGATATCCCTTAGGTGAAATAACTGATAAACGCTTATCAATAATTGAATGAAAATTGTTTACTTCAACTGATGTATCTTTTTTACTTTTTACCGAAAGAAGATCCAGCCAGTACTTTTTCCCATCTCCAATATGCTCCATTCTAATTACAACACTTTTTTCTTTATTACTATTGATCAATTCTTTTCTTTTCTTTGAAATAATTTTTTTTATTTCAACAGTATTCGTTTTAACAAAATTTAGTAAAGATTCCACAAGAAGTAATTGTCCTATACTTCTTCTTTTAATATTATCTAATGAATCGCGACCATTTTTACCTTCGGCAATGAATGAAAGCGTATTATATATACCTAAACTTTGTCTACCATCATTTATTTCGACTGTACTGAATCTAATTCTGTCCTTATTAGGAGGTCCTCCAACTATATACTCGTGGAAAGAATACCCATTACTTACTAATTGATCTTTAATGTAAGGTAAAATTCTTGCTTTTGAATAATCTCTTATTTCTTCAGAAACATTAGGATTAGTAAGCAAGCCCAGCTGTTCATCATAATTTTTTATAGCTCCAAATTCAATCCAATCTTCAGAGTAAGGATAATATTCATGAATATCGAGTGTAACTACAGGTAAGTATTTATTGAAAATCTTATGTAGAGAAAAAACTTCCGGTTCGGTTAACAATAAATGATTCCGGTTAAGGTCCACATTATTACCATTTCTTCTAAGATTCTTTTCATTACCATCGGGATTTAATTGAGGTATCACTATCAAGTCTATATAATTTAACAAGCTATCATACTTACCATTTGAAAAATTTTTAAGCAACATTAACAAAGCTTCTTTGCCGGAATGTTCGTTCCCGTGCTGTTGAGCAAATATCAATATTTTTATTTTAGTTGTATCTTCAGCAAATTTTCCATTAGATATATAAAGTAATGGTATTATTCTTTCCCCAGCCGATATTCCCAGTAAATCAAATTTTATAAATGAACTTTTCAAACTTTGTAAATAACAATAATTAAAAACTTCTGAATGAGATGTTAGTTTTGTGAAATTAGATTGTTCGAGCGGAGTATCATTTTGCGCTCTTACCAGAAATGGGAACAAAACTAAAAATATTAATCTAATTGTTTTCATTTTAACAAAACCATTTTTTTAGTTTCTTGATATTTAATGTTTAGAGTATTATCCATTACAACCAATTTATAAAAATAAACACCGCTTGAAAGATGAAAATCATTAGTTGAAACTTGTACAAAATAATGCCCGGCTGTTTTAATATCATTGACAAGATCGACAACCTCTCTTCCTAGTATATCATAAAGTTTTAAAGAAACATAAGCGGTATTATTAATTTGATAAGTAATTACTGTGTTAGGATTAAATGGATTTGGATAATTCTGATATAAATAGGGTGATGAAATCATTTCATTTTCATTGAAACCGTCGTAGTGAATTAAAAAACCATCGGCAATAGAATAACTTCGGGCAAGATCTGAAGATGAAATTGTAATTCTTAAATTATTCATTGCTACTGATTGTCTTGTTTTTGCACCGCTTCTCATTTTCCAATTTGAAGAATCAACAAATGTAGTACTGGAAGCATTCACAATCATTATAGGCATTGGTCCAAAAGAAGTTATTGTTGATGTAGCTTCATCAATTGCACAAAAATCATTTTCATCGAGCCACAAACCAATTTTACTTTTTCCATTTTTTAATCCCAAGAATAACGATGATATTCTGTTTTCATAATAATCATTATCATCAAAAAGCATCGGTTGAAAAGCAAGATCTGCAAATACTCCGGTTCCCAAATTGGTGATCATACTTCCATAATAAGATGCGTTTGATTGATTATCAACATTATCTATGAAAGTGCCGCATAAAACTTTCCCTGAATTACCAATACAATAAATATCAATTTTACGATTTATTGCTGAATTGAATGCAGTGCCGATTAATTTACTAGTATCAACAATTAAAGCAAGCGTGTTTAAATTATCTCCGCAAATAATAATTGATGAACAGTTATCTATTTTTTCCTTTTCGTTAATGTCATTTAGTATTGATTCTGTAAGAGCAATTTTTGAGACATTAATTGACCTTGAATAAAGATAATTTTCAAGTTCAATTATACTATTTTCAAATCCTTGATTAAACAATAACAAAACATTCGATACATCTGCTTCATTAATAAAAAGAGAAAGATGATTACTAACCGCTGACTGGATTGAATTTCCACCGCTTAAAAAGATATCTGTTTTAGGAAATTCAATTTCAGATTCTTCATTAAAATCTTTTGCTGTCGGAGGAACATAGTAAATTAACTTTTCGTTAATATCGTATTTCCAATTTTCAACAAGCATATCACATTTTAAATTTTCAATTATAAATTCCGATGATAAATATTCCATTCTGGTTTTATCATCAATTTGATAAAAAGAAACGGCTCCGCTCCCCATTACTTCAGCAATACCATCGGGCTCAATACATAATGCAGTTTGATCATCTATGCCAATACCCATTACTGCACGATTATTATTTATGTAATAATTAAAAATGAATATTGCCAGTCTTGCAAATCTTCCTCTCTCAATAAAATGAGTATCCACAAGAGTATTTGGAATTAAATCTAAAAAATGATCTTCAAGTTGAATAATTGAACTAAAAGGATTCTGCAATGCTCCTTTAGAATCAATTGTACTATTCTGAGTGGCAATATATGCAACATCACTCAAGATCATAGCACCGGCACTTGTTCCAGCGATTACACCTCCATTAAAGTAAACTTGACGGATGGCATCTTCTGTTTTTGTGTTATTCCAAAGATTGTTATACTGCCACTGATCACCACCTTTTATAAAAATTGCTTTTGCAGTAATTAATTCATCAAAGGTTGTCTGAAGATCTGCGGAATTTCTGGAAGTGATATACTTATTATAGACTTCTTTAGCGCCTAAAGACTTAAAATAATTAGGCAGCCAATTGGGATCTGAGGAAGATCCATCTGAAATGATTATAATTTTACCACTATCTGATTTTTCGACAATCCAGCTATATGGTTTATCGCTCCAGCTATTGTAATCTTCCGATCCTCCGCCTACTGCACAAATAAATCCTTGTGCCAGATTAATATTAACTATAAAAATAGAAGCAATAAAAATTTTTAGCATCAAAATTAAAAATCTATTCCGATTGAAATACGATGCACGCTTGGTAAAATATCATATACTGAATAAGCATAATCAAATATAAATATGGTACCACTAATAGGTAAATTTGCACCGGCACCAAGAGTTAAATTTTCATCATCATAATTAAACCTATAACCTCCTCTCAAAAATATTCTATCAAAAAATGAAATTTCAGTCCCAAGTAAAATTCTTTCTTCATTGTCGTTTGGATGAACAGCATCAATATCTCCCCTTACTTTAATAAAATCAGCGTTATATATATCAAATCCCAGACCGACTTGAAAAGTTAAAGGTAATGGATAATCTTCAGTAACTAATTTAGCTGGAGTAAGTCTATTTAAAGGAATATTGCCACTTTTATCATGAATAACATTTAAATCTTCACCGTCAAATTTCAGATCATCGCCAAAATTGCTCATCTTCATAGCTATCGTCATATTTTGAAAATCGAGTTTGTATTGAGTACCAACATCGAAAGCAATACCGACAGCTTTTTCATTCCATATTCTTTGCTGAACATATTTAATAGTAATACCAACAGAAAAGCGATCGGTCAAAAAGCGAGCAAAAGATAATCCAATGGCAACATCTTCAGCATCAAAATATCTGCCGGTTCCGTTGGGTTCACTTTCGGTTGTAATTTCCAACTCATCCATTGTAAAGATTACAACACTTGTCGCGATAGTACCAATTCCTTCAAGATTAAATGCAAAAGCGGCGGCATTAAAATCGAACATATCGAACCAATTCATATATGAAAAATGTGCTGCATTGCCGTCTATTCTTGCAAGACCAGCCGGATTCCAAAATACAGAAGAAGCATCATCATTCAAACCTACAATTGCACCACCCATTGCAGCAGCACGGGCACCAACCGGAATTTCTAAAAATTGAGCGCCGGAAGTTCCTAGATTAGGGTTTTGTGCAAATGTTATTGACGACGTAATTAATATTAATATTTTGAAAATATTTTTCATTTCAATTTCCAAACTTGTAATGGATTATTTTATTATTGCAAATCTACTTTTGAATTCAACCCCTTCTGCTGTAACAACATAAATATAAATTCCTGGAGCTATTTCCCTTCCACCTTCTGTTCTCAAATCCCATATTTCTGTTCCGCTGTTAGAACTGTGACGTAGTGTTTTAATTAAATCTGCATCAATTGTAAATATGTGTATTGTACACTCATTAGGTAGATTGATAAATTGAATTTGTCTTAAGGGCTCTCTGCGCAGCTCTCCGAATTCCGGCTCATAAAGTGATGAAACTATATAAGGATTTGGAACAACTTTAATATTAGATATCTCTTGTTGCATTTTTATTTTATCTATGAAGGAACTGTTAATACTAAAATTATATTTATCGCTAATTCCTGGTGCAATAGGCTTTACAACAGTAATTGAAAAAATATTTCCCGGCGAAGGAGCATTATTTGAATTGAAACTGATTGTTCCAGTTATTCCATTGAATGTAAAAGAATCATCATTATAAAGAGTATCAAAAACTGCAATGGTCGTTTGTGTTTCATCTTTAACTGTAATTGAGACAAACGTTTGCCCTTGAGAGTCAGATCCTCTTCCACTTGTAGAGACAAAGAAAATTCCGTTCTGAATTAAAGTTTCATCATCAACATCAAATGTAATATCAACATTATCTGTACCGCCAATTTTTGAAATATCTTGAATTAT
>CAYXKL010000003.1:38171-79872 GCA_964464825.1 uncultured Melioribacter sp.
GGTTTAATTAATTTAAAAACCACCCCGTCTGTTGTTGATTGAATTTGGTCAATTTCAATTTGTCGTGGATGAATCACTGTATCGTTATTATTTCTAAGAGCATAAACACCAAAATTTACTGATATATAATCACCAGCTTTGGGAAGAAACTGCGGATCACCACTTGGTTCCGGATCCACAAGACGGATAGCTAAACCCGGATTCAAATTATATCTTGCACCGGATATATAACTTTTAGGTGTTGGTGATAAAAAGTCGCCGGCAGTATAATCATATATTTGAATTTTATTAGGTGCAAGCCATTCTATGCCATAACTTGTCATATTTGTTTTACTTGAATCCCGAATAATTATTTCTACAATCGTGTTATTCTTTCCTTTCTCTTTTCTCCACACATAATTAAATCCAATTTGGTAATTATTATTTGCTATCGTATTATCATCAACGGGTATTACATCTAAAATATAATTCGATAAGCCGTTACCGGATTTTGTAACATCACCGGCAGTAGTGGGACTGTAGCCAGCAGCTTTTGAAAGAGGCTGAACAGATTTTAAATTTATTGCATCTGTATTATTACCTTTAGGACTTTCCAAACTTGATATTGAAGAGTCTCCCCTATCATATGCAGTTACAGAATACCAATATTCAAAACCATTGTCTACATTTTGATCGGTATAGCTGTATTGTAACCCGGTGTTCAAACCAATTTTATTAATAAGATCAAAATCTGAAAGTAAATTCCAAGTAACACCTTTATCCTGACTTCTGTAAAGCCGGTAACCTTCAAAATCAAATTCCCCCGAAAAATTATCACGTGAACTTTCTGCTACATCATTCCAATAAAGAGTAACCGAGCCGTCACCGGCAACAGCATTTAATGTTGGAGTTGCTGGCGGTTTACTGATTTCAAAATCAAATTCTAATATTCTATATGCAGCATCCAGAGATGTAAAAGCTTCAGTCAAATTTTCACCAGCAACAATTGCAGTATAAAATGTAATTGTTTGACCAGGTTCTAAAATGTAAGGACCGGAGCTTAACATAGCAGCAAGATCTATCCCTTCCTCCGGAATTGTTGAAGGATCATCATAATGAATATCTCCATTCGCCCCAGGATGAAAATATTTGGGCCCTAGTGAAGATTCATAGAGCGATCTGGCACTTGACATAATTCCATATTGGATTGAATCGATATCCCTACCTTCATCATCATAATAAAGAAAGTAGTGCATATCTGTAAGACCTAATTCCCTTCCGTTAACTTCGGGTGTTTTTAATAATGCAACTCCAAAATGTCCGGTTTTTCCACCAGGCCATTCAGTAGAGATTCCATCATCATGGAAATAAACAAATCTTTTTTCTTTATCGAATCCAATTTTATCATCTCCGTATTCAGGAACACCGCCGCTTATATTTCCTATGTCCATATCAGCATAAAAGGAAAAGTAGACACTATCTAATCTTCTATTGCTTGTGTTAGTTAAATCATATTTAAAGAAAATTAAATTTTGTGCAAACTTAACACCATAAGCATAACCGGTTTGAGCTAATTGCAACCCTAGCATTGGTCTTGAATTATTGCTGTCGCTGAATACACAATAGCTGTCTTGATCTGATTTAATAATCGGGTTACCGTTTTCATCTTTTACCGGCCATCCGGTTGAAGGCCATGTTTTTGAATTATCACTAAAAGCTATTTGCGAAAACTCCGGATTATGATAACCGCCTACTGCCTCCCATTCTTCATTAGTTGTATGACGACCTTGAACAACATTACCCGGTATTCCAACAAAAGGATTTATTCTATATATATAATGTTTACCACTGTTGATTGGAAACTCGCCGGAAGGTCCTTGTGTTATTCTTCTTGGGTATAACTTACCTCTATTTTCAAAAAACAAACCAATATTACTTGCATTATGAGTACCACCGGCTCTATCGCTAATTCCTAATATTTTTTTAGGTGATTCTTTATCTTTATCGAGATGTTTTAAATCTTGAGTTCTAAAATATCCAGTTGAAATAATCAGTATTAAAATTATTCTGAATAAATTTTTCATATTATTCTCTAAATTTTATTCAATTAAAATTTTACAGAAAAACCTAATCTTATTGATCTCGGCGGACCAAAATTAGAAGGATCTTTGATATACTCTTCCGAGTACTGACCTTGGAAAGTAATTTCCGGATCGCCGGTATCGGAATAAACATAAAGTATGTTTCTATGATCAGTTAGATTGAGAATTTCCGCAAACAATCTCACATCAATATTATTGAATAGTTTAAATTTCTTACCTATTTCAAGATCAATGTTAAAACGGCCAGGCATGCGCAAAGAATTCCTGATCACAAATCCAATATCTCTACCGCCGGGTGTATATGGGTATCCTGAACTTGCTCTTAGTATTAAATTAAAATCCATATTTTCAAAAATTTTAAAACCTAAAAATTCAGGTCCTTCTTTTTCTGGAATTTGAAAAGAAGCACTTGCATTAAAAACATGTGTTTGATCAAAATCTAAGAAGTACAATAAAGTAGATTCTTGTGTGCCGGGATATTGTTCCGTTTCTGATGAAGCACTTCCTTTTGCAACAGAGAAAGTGTATGCAAGACCGCCAGAGAAATATTTATCGGTACGTGCATCAAGTGTTACTTCAAATCCTTTTATATTGGAATAATCTTCATTAATATATAGCGTATAACCAACATATCTACCGTCTACGAACGGGAAGAAATATCGTGTTCCTATTTTACCGGTTACGTCTTTATAATAAGCAGTAACATGCATCGCAATTTTGTCCGTAAATTGATGCGATACTCCTACTTCATAAGTTATTGTTCTTTCAGCATCAAGATTTGGTTGACCAAATAAAGGTTCGCGAACATTTAGATCATATTGATTGTTCTCAAAAAAGTATTGATAATTAGGATATTGAAAAAAATGTCCGTAAGCAAAATGGAGTTTTGTTTTTTCAGAAATAGGATGTGCAATACCTATACGCGGACTTATTTGCGATCTTGATTTAACTTCAATTAATGAATTCGGATCAAGTGGATCATTCCTATATGTAACATTAGCATTCATATAATCGAATCTTAAACCCAAGTTGATAATTAAGTATGGTAGTTCAATTTTATCTTGAATATAAGCCGCTGCCTCAAATGGATCAGTTTTATAATTGTTTATATATGGAAAATTTCTTTTGGGGTCGTAAACGTTAAATAATTTTAGCCAATGTTTTTTATACTGCAATCCGGTTTTTATTTCGTTTGATTTGTCAATCTGCCAAAGCATATCAATCTTAGCATCAAGTGTTGCTGTGCGGCTATCTGTAACTTCAACCGGATCTGCTAATGAATAAAATTCAAAACCAGTTCCAATATTTTCAAAATATTGCCAATCCGGTGTAGGTAGATAATCTGCTGTGTCTTTATTAATTCCTGAATAATAACCTTGATTGAAATATGAAATTTTGAAATCGTAAAACAAATTATCTTCAATCGTATGTGTAAGAGCAAAAATTGACTGATAACTATCTGAACGTCTTTTAAGATATTGTTCCGGAATATATTTATAAGAATGGTTATAGGATTGTCCTTCTCCAAAACTTCCACGATTAGAAAAAGTAATTTTTAAACCTCTAATACCTGAATAAGCAAGTTTACTAAAAAATGAGTTGTCCCATCTATAACCAAATGGTAAATAGCTTCCTTGCATGTTACGTTCAAGCGATATAAAAAATTTTAGATCATTATTGAATAATGGACCGCTTAATATTCCATTAAGCCGGTTCTCATGTAATTTTGTGTAACGATCAATTCCAAATTCACTTGTTCTTGCTTCAAATTTTACAGAAAGTTTATCGGATCCATCCCTAGTTACAATATTAACGACACCACTTAAAGCATTTCCGTATTCTGCATTAAAAGTACCACTAAGTAAACTTAATTCTTGAATAGCATCATTATTGATTTGAGTTGCTAAACCACCCAGGAGTGGATCCGTTACGTACATTCCATCAACCATGTAGGCAACTTCGTTGGATCTTCCACCTCTTATATGAAGATTACTACCACTTCCAACCACACCGGCTTGAAGTGAAAGTAATTCTGAAAAATTTGCAACCGGCAAATCTTCAATCTCATCTCTTGTTAAAACTGAAACACTGCTTGTTAAATCTTTTTGAATTAATGGTGTTTTTGCAGATATAACAACTTCTCCAACTTCAATAGATGTCGGTTCCAGTGAGTATGTAAGAACTGTAGTCCTATCAGCAACAATTTTCACTTCACTTACTAATAATGATTTATATCCAATAGAACTAATTTTTATCTGGTAGATACCCGGAGGAATATTTAGTATTACATAATTACCATCAATATCAGTTGCAGATCCAAGTGATGTACCCAGTATTACTATATTAACTCCTATTAACGGTTCATTGGTTACTGCATCAGTAATTTTACCTGATATTTTTCCGGTTGTACCAGAATATAAAATCATAGGTATTAAATAAAAGAAGACTAAAAAAAGCTTTTTCACTTTTCAACTCCGTTTAATTTCGTTGAAGTTATCTTCAAGTAACAATTCTTGTTCATCAGCAATAGCATTTAAATCATTTAACATTTTTTTTGCTTTTGATTTATTACTTACAGCACATTCAGTAGCTATAGCATTAATAAGGACAGATATGGCAGCAAATGAATTTGTGAATAAAAGATTTTCACTTTTAACTACAAGATGTACATCGGAATGAAACGTAATTGGCGAAGCGTCTTTGTTTGTAATCGATATTATTTTTATTCCTTTTTCATTAGCATACTCGGCTGCTTTTATAGTTTCTTTAGAGTATGGAGGAAATGAGAGGGCAATGATTAAATCATTTTTATTAAGAAATAATATCTGTTCCATAAAAGATGCAAAGTTATGATTAAATGCAGATGCATCTATTCCAACTTGGTTCAATTGATAAGCTAGAATTTTGGAAAGCAGAAAAGAAATACCAAGTCCCATTGTATAAACCCGATTGGATTTCTGAATTAATTTTATAGTACTTCCAAAATTATTTCTATCAATAAGATTTACAGTATCATTAATATTTTTTATATCCTGATTAGCTACTGAAGTAAGAGTATCGTCTTTAATTTTTGAATTATCTATTAATGCAAATATTTCCTTGTTCTGAATATGATTTTGTAATTCCTGGGAAATACGCTCTCTCATTTCCAAAAACCCTTCAAATCCAACTCTTTGGGCAAAACGAACAACCGAGGCAACACTCAATGAGGTTGCCTCGGATAAATCTTGTACACTATAAAATGGAACACGGTCAAAATTATCAATTATAAAAGAAGCTAATCTTTTATGGTTCTTCGGCAGACTTTCATAATGATTTTGTATTCTTGTTTTTATTTCTTTATAGCGTGCCATTTTATTTCATTAACAACATTTTCTTTGTCTGTGAATAACTACCTGATGTGATAGTATAAAGATAAATTCCGCTCGAAAGATTTGAACCATTGAAGTCTACTTTATAATTTCCTTTATCTAAATTTTTATTTACTAGATCAGCAACTTCCTGACCTAATGTATTGTAAATCTTCAATGTGGTAAATCCGCTTTCCGGTAATGAAAATTCAATCTTTGTTGTTGGATTAAACGGATTAGGATAGTTTTGTGATAATGTATAAACATTTGGTATTATCTGATCGATCTGTTCAACAGATGTAAAAACAGAATTATAAATTGCTTCAGCAGCAGAGAAATTAGCTTTCATTGTTGTTTCATCACTTCCGACTGCTACAATTAAATATACCGTAATACTTTGATTGGGTTGAAGTTCACGAGCTGCACCGCTATAAAAAATTACTGTCCCGTCTGCTGACTGAGTAGTATATTCTGATTCTAAAGTTCCGGTAGTCATCCATGTATACAAATCAGCATCGCTACTATTATAGCCATCATACCAATCAATAGATTTTACAGTTTGCAAATCTTCTGTTAAAATTTTAAACCCAGTATAAGTAGAGCTTGGAGATCTGTACATGTAAATAATTTTTGTAGCTGCATCATATTTATTGGTTTCAAATCCGTAAGCTGCATCTATATAAGAAATAATTTCACCGCCAATGTGAGAATTCAAAGTTGTACTTCCAATATTTTTCACTAAACCTTTAATAATTACAAATCCCTGATTATTCCAACCGTAAATATTAACATCAAGTTTAATATCTGGGGGCAAAGCTGGGTTATTGTAAGTGTTATCACTTGAAAATGTTAATTCAAAATCGCTCAGTGTTGGACTAGCGACAAGTTCCGGTCCGCTTAGTATTTGCAAATCATTCCAATAATCAAAAACCTGATTTGCTTCTCCGGAAACCAGAAAAGAAAATCTTTCAATCTGCTGTTGATTTGAATTGGGAGCATAGATTTCAATTCTACCGTATGAACTTGTATAAACATATATTTTGCCAGTTTCAAACTCTGCTTGTGCAAAACTGTTACTATTAACAGAAAGCACAGTAATAAAAGATACTGCCATAATAAGTAGTCTTTTTCTCATTTTACCTCCAATTAGTTAAGATTAAATTTATTTACCAGTTTAGGAAATGCGGTGGAATCAGTAGTAAAAGTCCCAATATCATAAAAATTATTTGCAAAGGAAGCACCCACTTAGCCCATTTTTCCCAAGGAACTTTTGCCATAGATAGAGCTCCCATAGTAACAGCTGATGTAGGAATAATTATATTAGTAAATTCTCCAAACTGAAATGCAAGTATAGCAGTTTGACGGGATACACCAACCAGATCGGAAAGAGGCGCCATAATAGGCATAGTTAATGCCGCCTGTCCACTTCCTGAGTGTACAAAGAAATTTATTATTGCTTGAGTTAAAAACATTTTCTGTGCAGAAAATATTGGTGATGATGATTCAACAAATGGTGATAAACCGTATAACATTGAATCTATTATTTGTCCGTCTCTAGAAATTACGAGGGTTGCTCTTGCCAATGCTATTATTAAAGCTGTACCGACAAGGTCTTTAGCACCTTCTATAAAAGCTTTTACTAAATCATCACTCTTTAGACCACCTACAATACCTACAACTATACCCATAACAAAAAATAAAGCAGCTATTTCTTCAATAAACCAACTGAATTTTATTACTCCAATAACAAGGATAATTAGTGAAAGTGCAAATACAAATAATACTGATTTATGTTTTAATGTTAATTGTTTTTCCTCATTAGAATTTATATGATCACTCTTTCTGCGTTCAATATCTTCGTGATACGTAGGACTTATTGCCGGATTAATTTTTAGTTTCTTAATATAGTACATGATAAATACAATAGCAGTCAAATTACATATGAACCAAACAATAATTCGATAACCAATTCCAGAAAATAAGGGAACTTCGGCAATTCCTTGTGCAATCCCAACATTGAATGGATTTAAGAAAGCACTAGCAAAACCAATATGGGCTCCAACTAATGGAATGGCTACGCCAACAACAGAATCATATCCTAACGCAAGTACTATAGGCACAATAACAAGAATGAAGGGGATAATTTCTTCATTCATTCCAAATGTTGCCCCACCTAAGGAAAACATTGTTATCAATATTGGAACAAAAAAGAGATTGAGAATTTTAGATTGATGGTAAGCACGGGCAAGTTTTAGAATCAAGGTGTTAATTGCATCAGTTTTTTGAAGTACATTAAATGCACCACCTACAATAAGCACAAAACCTATAATTAAAGCAGCTTCTACAAATCCTTTTATTGGTGAGATAAATAATTCTACAATTCCTTGCGGGTTACTTTCTATATATTTAAATGAATTAGGAACAACAACTTCTCGTCCATTTACTATTCCCCGTTCGTATTTACCGCCTGGTATAATCCACGTTAGAACAGCTATAAATACCAGCAGAGAAAAAATAAGTATGTAGGTATTAGGTACTTTAATATTTAGACGATATTTTTTTGTTTTTTTACTCATTAATTATTTTTCTGTTAATAAGGTCATATGTTTGACCTGATTTAAGTATATGTATTTTTAAATCAAATGCAGAAAATAAATTGTCTGAATTAATCTCGATGTTATTAGTTTCTTTGGGATCAATAACAAAAACTGTTCTATCACCAAAAACATCGAATGTGCCATTTGGTTTAACAATTACTGCTGTTGCTTCATCGATACCAATACCAAGTAAATTGGGATGCTCAAGTATAACAGAAAATAATCTATTTAATCTTTTACGTATTATAAAATGTTGGTCTATTACTACATTTTGGAGAAATCCAAATCCTTGTTTTGTTTCCACATTTCCTTTCTGAATAGTATAAAAATATGACGATGAATCTTTGTTTATTAACTCATTTCCGGTAATCATTACTTCACTCATAATAGCTGCACCAGCACTAGTTCCTCCTACAACACCTCCTTCATTATAAATTCTTTTTATATAATCTAAAAATTTTGTTCCGAGTAAAGCTTTTGTTAAACGACTTTGATCTCCACCGGAAAAGAATATTCCTGTCACACCGTTTAATTTTTTTAGATTTGAATCTATGTCTGCCGAAGTGCTATCGCAAAAGACATAGTCAACATCTTTAACACCAAGACTACGAAATTGCATTTTTTGTTCATTCGCGGTTTCAATAGGAACTGAACTAGCCATTGGTATTATTATAAATTTTTTATCAATTCCGCCGGCTAGTTCAATAAATTTTTTCATCATGTGTTGGGGTCTTTCTCCTCCACCAATAATAAATAAATATCCTTTTGGAAAGTTATTATAACCAGCAAATACGTTTGTAGATAAAACTGAAAAAATAATTAATGATAAAATTTTAATTTTCATTTTTCACCAATTCAATTGCAATTTTTAATGCATTTTCAAAATCTTCATACAAAATAAATTCATCATTAGAATGAGGATTCTGTGCGCCAATACCAATATTGACTGTTTCTATACCTTTAGCATTATAAGAATTAGCATCGCTTCCTCCAGCAGAAATAGATGCTTCTGGTTCTAAGCCAATATTATTTATGGCTTGTGAAATTTTCATAACCGTTTGTGAGTCATTTTTAAGTTTGAAAGGCTGAAAATCCCAATACCAATCAAAATTCAGTTTCCCTTTCATTAATGCGCATTCACTTAAAAATATTTTTTCAATCTCCCTTAATTGAGATTCAACCTCTTGCATTTCAATAGCTCTGACTTCACCAATCATTTTTACATAGTCTGGTACAACATTTATTGCAACACCGCCATTTATGCTACCGATATTTACTAAAGTATCATTTTTAATTCTTCCTAATTTTAACTTAGATATAGCATTAGCAGCAATTTTAATCGCATTAATACCACCTTCTGGATTAATACCTGAATGAGAAGCTTTACCAAAGATCTCAATATTAAATGCAGCCGCACCATAAGAAGAACTAATAAATTTACCGGGTCTCATATATGAGTCGAAAACATAACCAGATTTAATGGAATTGTTTAATTTAAGATTTTTCGAGCCACCTAATGTTGTTTCTTCACAAATAATAAACACCAAGGTACAATCTTTTGATTTAATTTCTTTCTTTGATATTAATTCAGCTATTCTAAGTAATATTGATACACCCACCCTATTATCTACGCCTAAAACAGTTTTTCCATCAGAAGTTATTCTATCAGTTTTTAAAATTGGATTTACATCTTTTGTAGATCTTGCTGTATCCATATGAGCACTTAATAAAAAATCACCACCGTTACCAATCTTACAAATAATATTTCCGCTATTACTTTGTGTAATTGATTTAGATTCATCTTCTATTGGGTTAAATCCAAGTTCAGACAAATATCTTAAAATAAAATCAGCTAAGGGTTTCTCATTTCCGGATAGGGCTTCGATGGGTGCTACCTTCAGAAATATTTCTAATAATTTTTTATCATTCATTGTAAGAATTATTACATTATTGTAAGGGAGAGTAATACTTATTTCAGAATTAAGCAAAATAATTGTCTAAGTCAAGCATTTTTTTTAAAATAAAAAAACCCGGTAGTACAAAAAGTCTCCGGGTTAATTACGAATAAGATGTCGGATTTTACATTCTTGTGTAAGTCATTGTAAACATTTTTGATTCTTGTCCACCAATTGTTGCATACATATCAAAAACAGCTGTATTATCATCCAACCATTTAGAAACAGAACGATATTTCATTGGTTGTCCGCTCATCGGATCAATACTCTCACCTGATGTAATAATTGTTTTAGATTTTTCATCATATTGTCCTTTCATTACCATAATTCCGGTCCCCATATTATCAACCCATATACTTACAAATTCTTTTGCAACATTATCATATGCATCAATGCCCATTCCATCGAATGGCATTCCCATCATTGTACTGCTGTGTGTTGATTTAATATATCTTCCACCAAGAATTGATTCGAAATTAGCTGTTCCTTCTGATTTCATTTCTTGACCAGAAGCTGGATCAATCATAACCATTACGGTTTTCCATTTACCAACCATTTTGGACATCATTTGATGCATGGTACCCGGTGTCATCGATTCCATCCACTTTTGCATTGCCTCTTGATCCTGGGCTTGGATAGTTACAAACATCATACACATGAATAATGCTGCTAATACTTTTTTCATTACTACCTCCATTGAATTTGAAATAATTTTTAACTCTCTTAAATAAAATAAGATATTTTGTCTAAAACAAAAATGATATTAAAATATTTTTTTAATAATACTTCTAGATACAATTTGATCTAACATTTTATTAAGTTTTTTTCAGTGTCATGAATAAATAAGCCGAAATAATGGAAAGTAAAAAGGTTCCAATCCATAATATTGTAGAACCGGCATAATCCAGAATAACTGTACCAAGCCAGGGACCTAACATTAAGGCAAGACTAAAAGTCATTTGGAAATAACCCATATACTCACCTCTCCTTTCGGGTGGTGAAATTGCAGATGTGTATGATGTTACTGCTGGAAAGAATATCATTTCTCCAAATGTCCAAATAATAATTGTAATAATGATAAGTAAAAAATTATTTGCAAATGCCATTGCACCAAAACCGATACCGCACAAAACAGCAGCTAATGCTGTAGCTTTTCTATCATCCCAATTTGCCATTAAGTTATTAAGCGGTACCTCAATAAAAATTATTAATACTGTATTCACTGCCATTAGTACACCATAAGTAGACTGCTGAAAACCTAAATCGTTCACAAGAAATATTGGCATTGCACCAATGTGTTGAAAAAACACCATGTTTACCGGAATAAGTGATAGCATGAATAATAAAAAGCGATAATCTTTTAAGATATTTACCTTCTGCAGCTTCTCTATTTTTTCATTTGCTTCATTATTTTCATTCAAATTGGAAGTGTTGATATTCTTGCTTTCAAATTTTGTAAACATTAAAAAAACTCCAGCCAAAATCGAAGTAATCCCATCAACATAAAAAAGTAAGTTAAAATTGATTTGTGAAAGAAATCCACCAACAACCGGACCTATACTCATACCTAGGTTTATTGCCAATCTATTTAACGCAAATGCCGTTTTTCTCTGTCCTGGTTCTGCTTCATGAGATATTAATGATAGATTTGCCGGACGAAACGCTTCTCCTATAACAGACCAGATAAATGTATAAGCAAGGATTAAATTATAGTCTTTGATATACGGATAAACAAAAAGCATTAATCCGGTTATAATCAGCGAAAGTTTCATCACCTTTAAAGCACCAAGATTATCGGAAAGTTTACCCACAAATGGAGCTGTAATTAAAGCTCCAGCACCATAAAATGTAAGTACCATACCAGCTTCTGAAACAGTTACGCCCATTCCTTTTGTCATATATAATGCTAAAAACGGAATAACCATTGTTCCAGATCGATTTATTAAGGTAGCAAATGCCAGCAGCCATACATTATGCGGTATATTCTTTAAACCTTTCCAGGGATTCATTCTAATAATATTTTTGAGTAACAATAAAATATAAAAAAAACACTCTTACTTCTTACAAATAATTTCACAATTCGTTAAGTTTAATCAGATAAAATTTAAGGGAAAAAGATGCGCTTATTAAAATATGCTTTTTTTGTTATTTCAATTCTGCTTTCAGCAGCATGTACAAAATTAATTTTGCAACCAGCCGATTTTTCATGGCCAGTTGAAAATGTTATTAAAGTTGATGAGAAAGGATTTATTGAAGAACCGCGTTATTCATTTACAATAAACACAAAGAAGCTTTTTCAAGAGGAATTTGCCGATTCTAATCTTGCAGTAGGAAAAGAAATTAGAATTATACGTGATAAGATGGGATATTATTATTTAACCGGAAACAACTTTAAAAATGTTTATCTGTTTTTACCAATAGAAGGTGGTATGAGTTTAATTGAAAAGTTTCTAGTAAATGAGTCCGGGCTTAAAACTCCAGTCATGAATCAAAAGAATCCTAATATAGAATTGATTGATGGAAATAATATTTACATTTTGAATAACAAAGGTATTGTGAGGTAGATAATATGAAATACACTACTATCAATAGACTATTAATAATTATACTTTTTTTAGTTTCAGCAACTGTTTCTGCTCAATCGGATTATGAAAAAACTCAAAACTTTAAAATAAAGTATAAACAGTTAGAAGATGGAATAAAAAACGCCGCGACTTTGGAAGAGTGTAATATTATTAGTGAAAATATATTGAAGCTTAAAGATGAATTTATAAAAGATAAATCGTTACTTGATAAATCTCTTTACCCCGAAACGTTTGAGTCGTCATTCATCAAAATTGAAAAAGCATTAGAGATTAGAAAAAGTGATTTTACTCAAATAGTTGAATTGACAACCGAAGTAGGATCACTTAAAACACAAGTAACCGAGATAAGTGAAAAAAACCAAAATTTGATCGCCGAAATCAAACAACTCAATTTGAAAGGTGAAAAAGATGCTGCAACTATTGCCTCTTTACAAAAACTTGTTGCACAACTTAAAGCAAATATTCAGCAAAGAGATATGCTGGTAAGAGATATTGTTGATAGTCTTCTTATTGAATTTGTTAAGGCTCCATCATCTTTGAATGAAGCAGAAAAGCAGAATATTTATAACAAAGTAGAAACCGGAAATTTGTTCTATAATATAGAAAGAACTATTAGTGATAATATTCAATTCATGAGGGTAACTCAATTAACACCTAATGATCTTTCTGAAATGAAAGAGCAGTATCGCGATTTTAATAAAGTATGGAGGCAAATCGGGCCAAAACTAGGAAATGTTTATCTAGGTCAAAGGGAAAAAACAACCGAGATTGCAAACATTGATAATATGTTTTCACTATGGAATCAGAAAATAAATGAAGAAATATGGGATCAAATCAATAAACTTTTCAGAGATAAAGAAATTTCATTAATACAATTCAATAGCGGTGAACAATTTACAAACAGTATTACATCATTTATAGATGATGAAATAAAAAACTATGGTGTAAAACGAACTGAAGAATCTGAAAAAACTTATTACGCATTTACAGACAGTGTTTGGTTTCCAACGGTACAGCCAAATTGGGTCCCAATTTTAATTGAAAATAAAATGATGACAGAAGCTAATAAAGACACTATAGAATCCAAAATTGGTAAATGGAAAGAACAAATAGCGCCGGAAGCTGCTTTCAACTGGTTATATCTAATTTTAATTGGAATTATAATAGCACTTGTTGCTGCATATTTCTTAAAAGGAAAAAAGAAACATTCAACAGACACACCGTTTGATACTCTAAACAAATAGTAAGAAAATTTTCCCACAATCCGCCCGCCTATTGGCGGGCGGGTTTTTATTTCGGGCAAGTTAATCCCCAACTACATAATTTTGATTTACAAATTTCCATTCAAGGGGTATTCTTATGAGAATCTTATCAAGCAAATTAATCTTATCAACTATTTTCTTTTGTTCGGTCTCTTTCAATATTTTTTCACAACAATCCAAACCATTAACAAATATTAAAGACGCAATTAAAATAGTAAGAACTGAGAATTCCATGCCCGGTAAATACCCGGGTAAAGTAGTTGAAGTAAATAATCAAAAATGTATTGATGATAACAAAATTATTTATGATGAAGCTTACAAAATGGTTGCCCAAGGAATTCTTTCTCTTACTGGTGTTGATAATTTAAAAGATGCATGGCTAAAATTTGTTTCTCCAAAAGATAGAATTGGATTAAAAGTTAATCCAGTTGCCGGTCCCGAGCTTTCCACAAGTGTTGAGATTACACAAGCAATTGTAAAACAATTAGAAGAATCCGGTATTCCAAGAAATAATATTATTATTTGGGATAGAAGAGAAGAACAATTATTAGAAGCTGGATTCACAAACGAAAATTTCCCCGGTATAAAAATTATTGGTACTGAAAGACCTGAAAACGGTTCGATGTATGACGATAATGGAAATCTACATAGCTTAAAAATGATTGATACAACATGGTACTATTGGGCTGATTGTGAAGAAAAATATGATTCAGCTACAATTCCATACATGGTTAATGAAGGAAAATATTCTTACTTCACAAAGATTGTTACAGAAATGGTTGAAAAAATTATAAATGTTCCGATATTAAAGAATGCTGGTTCTTCTATAACTCTATGCTTAAAAAATTTATCGTATGGATCAATAACAAATACTGGTCGTCTGCATAAACAGCTTTGGTCGGAAACATGTGCTGAGGTATGTGCTTTTCCACCACTGCGTGATAAAGTTGTGTTAAATATTGTAGATGGATTAAAAGGATGTTTTAACGGAGGACCCGGCGCTAATCCACAGTTTTTCTATGAATACAAAACAGTGCTTTTGGGAACTGATCCCGTGGCTGTTGATAGAATTGGTTATGATATTGTTATAAAGAAAAGAATTTCCGAAGGTGTACAAAAAGAAGAAAATCCGCGTGGAAGAATTTTTATGGAACTTGCACAAAATTTAAATCTCGGTGTTGCTGATCTTGATAAAATAAATTGGGTAAAAATTGAATTACAATAAATTATTCATCACAATACTAATACTGTATTTATTAGTATCAACCTCACCGGCACAAATCAATAATGATTTTCCAAAATTAGTCGAATCTGATTTTCCTGGATCAAGGATTACGAGAGAGCAAATATTCGATGGCGGTGGTCTTTGGGGATATATTAACGGCGGTGCTGATCTTTTCTTAGAATATGGTTTCGATAAACTTTTCTTACAAGAAATTGAAATTGATACTTACAGATTCAAAATTGAATTTTATAAGATGAACACTATTGAGGCAGCATTCGGTGTTTATTCAGTTTCTCATTTCAAATGTGAAGACACGGATACGAACATTAAATACAATTGTATAACTCCATTCCAAATTCAAACAGCAATTAGTAATTATTATATTTCTATAATTAATAAAAACGGGAGTAAAGAAGAACAAACTATCAGTAAGAAACTATGGAGTAAATTAATTTCAAAAATTCCGAAAATTGAATTTACCCCTCCAACTTTTTTCACAAATAAAAAACTTCTCCCAATTTTATCAACAATGAAATATTTCAATGGAAACCTTGCTATTCAGAACGGGATTTATGATTGGTATGACCGCTTTGAGAAATTGTCAGATTGCAAAATTTACTTACTACTGCTAGAAGTAAAATCAGTTATTATATATTTATCTCAAATAAGCTTCTCTTCAGAAGATGATTTGAATTCATTTTTAAAAAGCTTGTCTATTAACTTCAATAAGGGAAATTCAATTACTAAAAAAGAAGAAAAATCTGTGTCGTATATTGTTAAAGCATTATCACCAAAAGAAATAATTTTTATTGAAGGCAGTCTTAAAATGAATGAATTAGATGAGGTTACTAAAAAATTATTTTAATTTATTATTAATTATTTAATACTGCTTTCTATATATACCAACAAAAAATTGTTTCCCATTCGGCATTTCATTGAAATAAGATTCGATCATAATCAATTTATTTCTATCAATGTAAACATTAAACTCAGACAAATTAACAAGCTGCAATATGTTGTTAAGGGATTTGAGTGATTCATAACCGGTATCTGAAACCGGTGAAGATTTTTCACTTGGAATTTGCAATACAACGGATAAAATTCCATTTTCTTTTAACCACTTTGAAATATTATTTACTGTTTTTTCTACATTAACATATTCAAATATCAAAGCAGCATGTATTAAATCGAACGAATTATCTTTTATCTCCATATTATCAATATCGGCACAGACTAAATTTAATGAGGATAACACATTTTTATATTTAGTACTGCATTCATTTAAATAATTATAATTAATATCAACACCAAATATTTTCCTATTATCATCATTAATTAAATGTTCAAATCCATTTCCATTAGTGCAGCCCAGCACACACACAGAGCTTTGTTTGTATTTATTAATTACATTTTTTAAAATATTATTTAGTAATTGCAATTGTCCAACTTTAGGTGCGGACATATGTGCTTCATAATCATTCAAAGGTAAATCGAGCCAGGGATTCATTAAATTCAATTCATATATTATAATTATAGTAGGGAAAATTTATACAATGTATCTATAGAAAATTGTACAAAAAATTAAGGTATAACAATATTCTAATGTCACTTTTTGAAAAAGGATATTTGGTTTTATATAAAAATTATTTTCCTTAAATTCATTTCGAAATTTCGCCTATCCAGAACTTTAAAAATACAAATGAAAGGAAAACTTCACGCTTTATATATAGGTCTATTTTTACTAATAGGAATCTCATCTTTAATATTATTAATAATAAATGGGATTTCATATTACACCCTTCCTATTGAAGAAAGATTTTTTTCGAACCACCACTCATCTTTAAAACCTAGCGGTATTATTGGACACGGTCTCGGTATTGTAGGAACGCTGATGATGATAATTGGTGTCTCTTCTTATATGCTTCGGAAAAGAATACGATGGATGTTCGATTGGGGTTACTTAAAATACTGGTTAGAATTTCACATCTTTATGTGTACTGTTGGTCCAATCCTGGTTTTATTTCACACTGCTTTCAAATTCGGTGGTATTGTTGCTGTAAGTTTCTGGAGTATGGTTATAGTAGTGCTTAGTGGTGTTATAGGAAGATTTATATATATACAGATCCCAAGAACTATACAAGGTAAAGAAATTGACATAAATGAATTAAATGAAACCGAGCTAAGTTTAACCGGACAATTACAATCTGAATATAATTTAAATAATGAAATCATTGAGATAATTAATAAAAGTTCGGAGCCATCAAAATATATAAATATGTCGTTCTCAAAGAGTTTATATACAGTTACAAAGGAATCGTTCACATTTAGAACTTTTCTTTCAAATATTTCAGATGAATTAAAAAATCAAGGTATCTCCGATTATAAAAAACGCAAAAAAATATTACAAATCACTAAGCAGAAAATGATAATGTCTAGAAGAATTGGTATGCTGCGTACAATGCAAAAGCTTTTTAGATATTGGCACATTTTTCATCTGCCATTTGCACTTTCGATGTTCATCATTATGATAATTCATGTTGGTGTTACTATCGCTTTCGGTTATAAGTGGTTATTCTAATAATCCATAAAATTATTTAACTCATTCAATTAAAAATTATGAATCCTTTTTATGAAAATATTATTGGTATTATTATAACAGTGGGTATAGTTGGATTAATATTAATAATATATTTATTTACAACTTCGAGAAGGACAAAACGAACACACCAAAAAATTGATAAAGCAAAAGAATTTGGATTACACGAACCGGTTTCACTTCATCCAGTGATTGATACTGAAACATGTATAGGAAGCGGCGCTTGTATTGAAGCATGTCCTGAAAAAGATATTCTTGGATGGGCAAGCGGAAAATCTAAAGTTATAAATGCATCACGCTGTGTAGGTCACGGAGCTTGTTTTCATGCATGTCCGGTTCAAGCTATTTCTTTATGTATAGGAACAGAAAAAAGAGGTGTTGATCTGCCTCATGTAAGTCAAGAATTTGAAACTAATATCCCGATGTTATTCATAGCCGGGGAACTTGGCGGAATGGGTCTAATTAAAAATGCCGTAGAGCAAGGAAAACAAGCGGTGGAATATCTTGTAACAAAATTGAGTTGTAAAACGGATACTCAATTTGATGTTATTACAATTGGAGCCGGGCCGGCTGGTATTTCTGCAACGCTAACTGCAGCAAAAAATAACTTGCGATATTTGACTCTGGAACAAGATACACTGGGTGGAACTGTTTATAGTTTTCCTCGAGCAAAAATAATAATGACTTCACCAATGGATTTACCTCTCTACGGAAAAGTTAAATTACGAGAAACTAAAAAAAGTGAATTATTGAATTTGTGGCAAGAAATACTGCAAAAGAATAATATCTCTATCAATGAGCAAGAGAAGGTTTTGAATATTGAATTAAAACAAGATTTCTTTGAAGTATCAACAACAAAATCATCTTACACAACTAAATCAGTAATATTGGCTATTGGCCGTAGAGGATCACCAAGGAAATTAAATGTGCCTGGTGAAGAAAAAGAAAAAGTTTATTACCGTTTAATTGAGCCCGAATTAATCAATGAAAAAAATATTTTGGTTGTTGGTGGAGGTGATTCTGCTGTTGAATCTGCTATTCTGCTGGCAGATGAAAATAACAATGTTTCACTCTCCTACCGTTCTGATAAATTCTCACGCATAAAAACAAAAAACCTTGAGCGTATTAATGAGTATGCAGCTTCTAAAAAAATAAATTTGTTATTAAATACTAACGTGGTTGAAATATTCGATGATAAAGTTATTATAAAAAATGAAGCGGATTCCAAATTGATAGAGTTGCCGAATGACCTAGTTTATGTTTTTGCCGGCGGAGAGTTACCGATTCAATTTCTAGAGAAAATTGGAATAAAGATAACTAAAAAATTTGGCGATAAAATTTTATCACATAGAAAAAATAAATACTCATATAAATGATAAAAAAACTGTTTATCATATCAATATTTATAACAAAAATTTTGTTCGCTCAAATATCACCCGGTGAACTTTCAAAATTTCATGCCGATTTGGAAGGGCTAAACAACTGCACGAAATGTCACATTTTAGGTGAAAAGATAACAAATCAAAAATGCTTATCGTGTCATAACGAAATTGATCAACGCATAAAAAATAATTCCGGCTTACACGTTAGCACTGAAGTGAAAGGTAAAGATTGCTGGGTCTGTCATAGTGAACACAACGGTAGAAATTTTCAGATTATCCGTTTTGATAAAAAACAATTTGATCACTCTAAAACCGGATACATACTTAAAGATTCACATACAAAATTAGAATGCTCTAAATGCCATAATAAAGAATTAATGATTGATAACGAAATTAAAAAGAAGAAAGAAAGCTACCTGGGATTATCTTCTGAATGCTCTAGTTGTCATGAGGATGCTCATCAAAAAACATTAGGAAATAATTGTTCATCATGTCATGATTCAAAAAAATTCAAACCGGCATCATTATTTAATCATGATAATTCTAAATTCAGACTAACCGGTACACATTCTAAAACTGATTGTGAAAAATGTCATATTATAGAATTCAAATCAGGGAAGAAGTTTCAAAAGTTTAAAGATTTAGTATTTGAAAATTGTTCGAATTGTCACAAAGATGTTCACAATAAAAAATTCGGTAATGATTGTCAAAATTGCCACAACACAACAAATTTTAATAATATTAATAAAAGTAATTTTGATCATTCCAGAACAAACTTTGCATTGATCGGTAAGCATATTACAGTGGAATGTTCCAAATGTCATGGCATTGATCTTTCATCAAAACCAAAACATTCAAAATGCACAGATTGTCATAAAGATTATCACAATGCTGAGTTAAATGATGGTAATGAAATTAAAGATTGTAAATACTGTCACAATGAGAACGGATTTACACCGTCATTATTCACATTAGATTTACATAACAATTCTGTTTTTCCTTTATCAGGTGCACACCTTGCAACACCGTGTCAGAATTGTCATTATAAGAATTCAAACTGGCAATTTAAAATTATTGGGCTGCGTTGCTTTGATTGTCATTCAAACATTCATAACAATGAAATAAGTAATAGATTCATGGAGGATTTTAATTGCAGTAATTGCCACATAACAGCAAATTGGACAAATGTAAATTTTGATCATAATAAAACCAGTTTTAAACTTTTAGGAAAGCACAATGTTGTTTCATGTGATAATTGTCACCTGAAAGAAAAAATGAATAGTAAAAGAGAATTATTATTCATTTCTTTAAACACAAATTGTGAGAGTTGCCATAATGATATTCATAATAATCAATTTGTTGAGAATGGGAAAAATAATTGCGAACGATGCCATAATTTTAATAATTGGTATCCGGATAAATTTGATCATAGTAAAACTAAATTCCCTTTAACCGGTGCACATTTTAATTTGTTTTGCAGCAAATGTCATAAACAGATCGAAGAAACAAATAAAAAATATATTAAATATAAAATAGAAGATTTCAGATGCATCGTTTGTCATTATTAATTTTATTTCTTTTTGCTGCTCAAATTGCGGCACAGTCACCCCACGGAAGCACTTTCAAAATTGATTGTGCTGACTGCCATGATGCTGTAAGTTGGAATTTGTTAAAACAAGAAATACATTTTGACCATAATAAGACTAACTTTCAATTAATCGGTCAACACAAATCTATCGATTGTAAAATGTGTCATACCACACTTATTTTTAACGAAGTGAAGCAACAATGTTTTAATTGTCACAATGATATTCATAAAAATAGTGTTTCGTTGGATTGCGAAAAATGTCACACCCCAACAAGCTGGCTTATTCCTGATATCGGTCAACTTCATAGAATCAGCAAATTTCCATTATTAGGCGCACATCAATTCCAAGATTGTAATCAATGTCATACAAAATATTCGGAATTATATTTTGAATCTCTTAGTGTAAATTGTATTGATTGTCACGTTAATGACTATCTATCTACTCAAAATCCAAATCATTCTGAAGCCGGTTTTTCTAGAGAGTGTCAGGATTGCCATAGCGTTTCAAACACACAATGGACCGAGGGAGAAACAGCTCATACATTTTTTCCATTGTCCGGCGGTCATAATATCCCGAACTGTTTTGAGTGTCACAGTCAAAATACTTTTGAGGGCTTAACGATAGAGTGTTATTCTTGCCACCAAACTAGTTACGATCAAACGGTGAATCCTAATCATACTAACTTAGGTTTCTCTAAAGTTTGCACCGATTGTCATAACATAAATGCTTGGAAACCAGCATCTTTTAATCATGATAACACCGGATTTATTTTAACTGGAAAGCATATAACAACAAACTGCAGTTCTTGTCATATATCCGGCTATGATAATACTCCTACTGTTTGTTATTCATGTCATTCTGATAATTACAATTCAACAAGCAATCCTAATCATACTGCTGCTAATTTCCCAAATACTTGTGCCGATTGCCATTCTACAAATGGCTGGACACCGGCAACATTTGATCATGATAGTAGATTTTTCCCTATTTATTCCGGTGAACATAATGGTAAATGGGATAATTGTATTGACTGCCATACTAATCAAAATAATTATAGTGATTTCACTTGCACTAATTGTCACGAGCATAATCAAACTGATATGAACGATGAACATCAAGGAATCAATGGTTACGCATATATTAGTTCGACATGTTATTCATGTCATCCATTAGGAAAGACGGATGGAGCATTTAATCACAGTGTAACACAATTTCCATTAGTTGGTTCTCATACAAGTGTAAGTTGCCAGGATTGCCATCAATCCGGTTATTCAAATACTCCTACTGAATGTTATTCTTGTCATCAATCTAATTTCGTTAATTCTGTTATTCCAAATCATACTACGGTTGGAATATCTACTGAATGCGAGAGTTGTCACAATACTCAAGATTGGGTTCCTTCTTCATTCAATCATTCTAATACAGCTTTTGTTTTAACTGGCTCACATTTAAACACAACTTGTCAATCTTGTCATCAAGGACAAACTTCTGGAACCAGTCAAGTTTGTTATTCATGTCATCAATCTAATTTCGTTAATTCTGTTATTCCAAATCATACTACGGTTGGAATATCTACTGAATGCGAGAGTTGTCACAACACTCAAGATTGGGTTCCTTCTTCATTCAATCACTCTAATACTGCTTTTGTTTTAACTGGCTCACATTTAAACACAAACTGTCAATCTTGTCATCAAGGACAAACTACCGGAATTAGTCAATTATGTTATTCATGTCATTCTAATGATTACAACAATACTACTGATCCTAATCATATTACTTCCGGTTATCCAACTACTTGTGAACAATGTCACACTACCACTGCATGGTCTCCGGCTACTTTTGATCATAACTTAACTGCTTTTCCTTTAACCGGACAGCATACTTCTGTTAATTGCAGTCAATGCCACTCTAGTGGATATACCGGTACTCCTACTGATTGTTATTCTTGTCATCAATCTAATTTTGTTAATTCTGTTAATCCTAGTCACAGTGGTGTTGGTCTTCCAACTGAATGCCAAAGTTGTCACAACACTCAAGCTTGGGTTCCTTCTTCATTCGATCATAATAATACTTTGTTCATATTAACTGGACAGCATTTAAATACAACTTGTCAATCTTGTCATCAAGGACAAACTACCGGAATTAGTCAATTATGTTATTCATGCCATCAATCCAATTTTGTTAATTCTGTTAATCCGAATCACAGTACTATAGGTATTTCAACTGAATGCCAAAGTTGTCACAACACTCAAGATTGGGTTCCTTCTTCATTCAATCACTCTAATACTGCTTTTGTTTTGACCGGGCAGCATTTAAACACAGACTGCAAATCATGTCATCAAGGACAAACTACCGGAATCAGTCAATTATGTTTCTCTTGTCATTCTAATGATTTCAATAATACTACTGATCCTAATCACTCAGCATCAAATTTTCCAACTATTTGTCAAGATTGCCACACGACAAATAATTGGACACCCTCAACATTCAATCATGATGCAAACTACTTTCCTATTTATACTGGTAAGCATAAAAACGAGTGGGATCAGTGTTCTGATTGTCATACTAATCAAAGCAATTACAATATTTTTTCATGCATCAATTGCCATGAACACAGTAATCAATCAGAAGTAAATAATGATCACGATGAAGTAGCAAATTACATATATCAAAGCAGTGCTTGTTACGATTGTCATCCAAGGGGAGATGATTAGATTGATCTGCGTAATTAGAATAAATAAGTCATTTAACATCTCCTTTAAAAATCTAATGATAATTTTCTTGCTTCTGCAAACAATTTCATTAGCGCAAGAAAAAAGGATTGGGACAATCACCCATATATCATCACAGCATGTTTATATTCAATTTGATAAGACCGATTCAATAATTATTGGTGATACATTATATCTTCTTAAGAACGGTAATGAAAGTCCGGCGTTAATTGTAAAATTTATTTCAAGCCGGCCTTGTGCCGGTGGACCGTTAATTGGAGCCGAATTAAATATTAATGACAGAATTATTGCTTACATACCTATTAAGGAAAATTTAACCAATGTTATTTCTGAAATAAAAGACTCAACAGATTCAAAAAATATAAAAACAAGTGAGCAAAGGATTCCCGGTAATTTACCAGCAAAAACTAAAAAAAGTTTTTGGGGAAGATTTTCTATACAATCATCTACCAATCTCAATCCTAACAATACCAGTAATCAACGCTGGAGATACTCACTTTCATTAAATGCCGACAGTATTGGAGGAAGTCCCGTTTCTTTTTCTATGTATTCTTTCTTGTCGTATAATACAAATGATTGGCAGAATGTAAAATCGAATCTTGGAAAAGCTTTAAAGTTCTATGATCTTAACATTGCTTATACATTCAGTAAAAACAGTAAAATATGGATTGGACGACGTTTGAATACAAAGATCTCCAGCATTGGCTCTATAGATGGTATTCAATATCAACAAGGAATTGGAAATTTTTATATTGGCGGTTTGATTGGTTCACATCCAAATTTTTCTGATTATGGTTATAATCTAAAAATGTTTGAATACGGTTTATACATCGGAAGGACTGATTCTATCTCTAATTCACAAATGGAAAACACTTTTGCATTTTTTAATCAAACAAATAATTTCAGTACTGACCGGCGCTACATTTATTTACAACATTCGAATAACATAATTAAAAATACAAACTTGTTTTTCTCTTCCGAGATCGATCTATTCAAAAAAGTAGAAGGTGTTGATAAAAACAGTTTTTCTCTAACAAGTTTATTTTTCAGTATGTATATAAACCCGGTAAGATTTCTTTCTCTTTCATTTTCATTTGATGCACGCAGAAACGTCGTTTATTACGAAACATATAAATCATTTATTGATAGTCTATTTACTAATGAATTGAATCAAGGATACAGAGCCAGTGTAATAATCAGACCTTTCAATAACTTATCTTTATCATTAAACGGGGGTTATAGATTTAAGAAAAACGACTTAAAACCAGCAAGAAATTTTATCGGTAATTTGTACTATGCAAATATTCCGCTGCTTGATGTTAATGGGAACATCTCTTATTCAAAGATTATTTCAAGTTACACAGAAGGAACCATTGCCGGATTGAGGCTATCAAAATATATTTCATCATTAGAATTAAATATTTCAACTGATTTCCGGAGAATAGAATATAAATTCAATAGTAATAATTCCAAATTAATCCAAAATAATCTATCAACGGATATTTCTTACAAATTACCGCTTGGTCTTTTCCTTGGTCTCAATTATGAAATTATATTTGAGAAGCAAAATAGTTATACAAGATTGTTTATAAATATTACTAAAAGATTTTAATTATATAGGTTAGTGTAAACATGATTTACGATTTAATTATAATCGGTGCCGGACCCGCCGGAATAAGTATGGCCGTTGAGGCAAGAAATGCGGGTATTGAAAAAGAAAATATTCTTTTATTAGAAAAATCTCATGAGCATTCATTCACTATTAAGAAGTTCTACCCTGATTCAAAATTAGTTGCCGCTAATTACAAAGGATTTGAAGCTGAATGTCTTGGGGTTATGTGTATTCCCGATTTAACCAAGCATGAAACTATTTCTTATATAGATAATACAATTAATGAATATGGACTTCACGTAAACTATAATGAAACGGTTCATAAACTTTTCAAACATCCCGAGAAGCAACTATTTACAGTATTCACAGATAAGAATGAATATAATTCCAAAGTTGTTGCAATTGCCGTTGGTATTCTTGGCAAACCAAACAAACCCGAATATAAAATTCCAATATCATTAAAAGATAAAGTTCTATTTGATATTACATCAAAAGAAATAAGGAATTCCAATGTATTAGTTGTTGGGGGCGGTGATTCTGCTTCCGAGTATTGTCAATTTCTAGTTCAGAATGGAAATACGGTTACTCTTTCCTACAGAGGAAATAATTTCAACAGAATGAATAAAATAAATAAGCAGAGTATTATTACTTTGAAAGAAGAAAATAAACTGCATATTTTATTTAACTCTAATATTACAGAAGTAACAGATCAAAACGAAAAACCGGTTATAAAATTCAATGAGGAGTACATCGGTTTACTTCAATTTGATTATGTGGTTTATGCTCTGGGGGGAACTACACCTACTAATTTTCTTAAATTAATTGGTATTGAATTTAACGGTAATGATCCGGTTTTAAAGGAAGGATATGAAACAAGTGTCCCGGGCTTGTTTTTATTGGGGGATCTAAGTGCCGGTACAAAAGGCGGTTCTATTATTTGGGCTTTCAATTCATCACAAAGAGCAATGGAAAAAATCTGCAAAGATTACTTAACTTGTAATATTGCTTAGATTTGATAAATATATACAGAGGATAATATGGAGATAAAATTATCAAGAATATCACTTGGCTTATGGCGAGCTCGTGATTGGAATTTTTCAACTAATGAATTAGATAATCTATTAACTCAATCTATTGAATTGGGAATTACAACTTTCGATCATGCAGATATTTACGGAGAATACACTTGCGAAGAATTATTCGGAAATGTATTAAGCAGTAATCCTTCTCTTCGTAAAAAAATGCAGTTAATAACCAAATGTGGCATTAAGATTCCTTCGAAAAAATTTCCAGAATTCTCTATGCATATTTATGATACAACTAAAAAACATATAATTAATTCTGCAGAACGATCACTAAAAAATTTATCAACAGATTATTTAGATGTACTGCTGATCCATCGTTTAGATCCTTTAATGAATGCGGACGAAGTAGCTGAAGCTTTTTATCAATTAAAAAAAGAAGGTAAAGTTCATCATTTTGGAGTATCTAATTTTCTTCAACAGCAATTTTCGCTTTTGCAGTCACGCTTGGATTTTCCATTATTAACAAATCAAATTGAAGTTTCTGTTCTGCATCATGAACATTTTGATAACGGTAATATCGATTTTCTTCAAGAAAAAAGAGTTGTGCCGATGGTTTGGTCTCCGTTTGCCGGCGGCAGAGTATTTTCAGATAACAGCGAAAAGGCGAATCGTGTTAGAAATGTTTTATATGAAATAGCTTATAAATATCAGGTAGAAATTGATACTATTGCATCTGCGTGGCTGCTTATTCATCCGGTTAATTTTGTAGTTGTAGTAGGCACGGGGAAAATTGATCGCATAAAATCTGCATTGAAGGGTTTGGAAATAAAACTCTCACGAGAGGATTGGTTTAAAATTTGGGTAGCTGCTAAAGGACAAGATATACCATAAACTTAATTAAATATGGAGACGTAAGGCTTACGTCTCCTAAAATTTTAAAAACTATAATTCAATCTCTTGAGTTAGTTTTATATCTCTCGAAGAAGCACCTACTAAAATTTTATATTTACCGGGATCAACTTTCCAATCTTTTATTCCTTCATCGAAATACGCGAAATCATTTTTGCTTATAGTGATTTTGACGGTTTTGCTTTCGCCAGCTTTCAATTCAATTTTGTTAAATCCTTTTAATTCTTTTGGTGCTTTTTCAATCATAGGATTTATATGAGAAATATAGAGTTGTGCAATTTCAGAACCATCAACCTTACCGGTATTTGTAATTGTAAACTTAACCTCATATTTATCATCAGAAACATTTTCAATTGTCAAATTTTCATAATTGAATGTTGTGTAAGAAAGTCCAAACCCAAATGGAAATAACGGTTCAATGTTATATTTATCAAAATGACGGTAGCCTACAAATATGCCGTCATCATAATCTGTTTCACCTTCTTTTTTCATATATGAATTAAATGCTGAACAATCTTCCCATCGTTTAGGAAATGTCATCGGAAGTTTTCCTGACGGATTATAATTACCGAGTAATACATCTGCAATTGCGTTGCCTCCTTCTGTACCGGGGAACCATGCTTGAACAATGCCATCAACCTTATCGATCCATTCGTTCATAACAACGGGTGCACCAGCAATTAAAACAACAACGGTATTCGGATTTACTTCACATATTTTTTTTATCAAATAATCCTGATTACCAGGAAGAATTAAATCCTTTCTATCAAAACCTTCGGATTCAATTGTGTATGCATTACCTACAAATAAAATAACGGCATCGGATTTTTTTGCCGTTTCAATTGCTGTTATAAGTGGGTCTTGGTCCGGTAAACGCCATCCAAGAATACAGACTGCAGCGCCCCCGTTTTCATAATACTCCAATTTAACTTTGTAAAGTTTTCCTTCCATCATATTAACTTCTACACCATTAGTAATTATCGCGTGATCCTTCCAATCATCAATCATTTCTTCATCATTTATCCAAAGCCTAATTCCATCATCGCTCGCTACATTAATTGTAAACATGCCGGATTTGGGAGCTTTAATGTAGCCCGTCCATCTTACAGAAAAATTATCTTCGCCAATTTCATCAGCCGGTTTACCCCCTTCCCAACTGAAGTTTACATTTTCATCAATCCGTTTTAAAACCGGAGATCCATCTAAATCTTTATTGTTAAAGTATTCCGCATTTAAACCGTTCGAAGCCCCGGCAGCATCAGTGAATAAATATTTCCCATCAATAGGAAGAACATCAGTATCAAGAAAAAGTCCGGGTGCATAATTGATTTCAATTTTATTCCCAATTCTATTTTTCAATCCATCAAGAGCACCTACCGGATTAATTGGAGAAACCATTGAGCTGCCTCCTCCTCCGGTTCTTGCAATTGCAGCATTTGGTCCAATTATAGCTAGTGATTTAAATTTCTCACTATTTATCGGAAGTATATTATTTTGATTCTTTAAAAGTACAATCCCTTCTTTTGCAGTTTCGTAGGCTATGTTCCGATTTTCTTTTGTATTAACTAATAAGGAATCTTCTTTCCATTCGGGCTGATCGAACAATCCGAGCTTGAATATTACTCTCAGTATTCTTCTAATTTTATCATCTATTGTTGAGATAGGAATATTACCGCAGTTAATATCTTTCAGTAAATATTTTTTATTCAAATATTTTCCTTCAGGCATTTCTAAATCCAAACCGCCTTTGGCAACTGGAATAGAATGATGAACCGCGCCCCAATCACTCATAACCAATCCAGTAAATCCCCAATTATTTTTGAGCCGGTCAATCATCAGGTAATCATTTTCGCTTGCCCAATATCCGTTTACTTTATTGTATGAGCACATAACACAAAGCACATCTGCCTCCTTAACAGCTGCTTTGAAATGAGGAAAATAAATTTCATTAAGAGCGCGTTCACTTACTCTAGTATCAATAAAATCTCTTTCGTGTTCTTGATTGTTGGCTGCGTAGTGCTTAATTGTTGCGGCAACACCTTCACTCTGTACACCTTTTATGTATTCAACAGCGAGGCGAGAAGTTAAAAACGGATCTTCTCCAAAGTATTCAAAGTTTCTTCCGTTCATTGGTAAACGAGTTATATTCACTCCCGGACCTAAGATAACATGCCGTGCTTTTCCTTTAGTTTCTCTGCCAAGTGCAGCGCCGAGATTTTTAATTAATTCAGGATTCCATGTTGCAGCCATTGCTGATCCCGATGGAAAAGCTGTGGCTTGTCCCCACCGAACTCCAAGAGGCCCATCGGTCATTCGTAATTCTGGAATTCCAAGTCTTTCGATTGGTTTAGTTGCAAATCCGGTTCCGCCGAGCAGATCAATCTTTTCATCAAGTGTTAATCTGCTGAGTAAATCATTCACTCTTTCTTCTACCGGCAATAACGGATTTTTAAATGGTTCTATTTGTGCTGAAATCATAGATGAATATAATACAAATAATAATAATTTTTTCATTCCTTCTCCTTTACGTTCAATGCTTTTCTTATCCCGAAGGGATCATTATGCCGTGTACTATGAGTTAAAACTAAATAACTTTTTAAACCGCATAGTACACAAAGAAGGCGCAAAGTCCGTAGAATTTATCTTTTATAGTAGTCTATTAATGCCAATATGTAAGCACCGGCACCGTAGCCAATCATTGGTATGGCACCGCCGTAATTTTCATCATCATAATTATAAAGTTCTGCTATATAATTAAAATTTTTTTTGGAATAATTAGTAATTGAATCGATAAGATATTTTGCTTCTTTTTTTCTATTAAATTTATTCAATGCAATTGCTATTCTTAAATCGAGAAAGGGCCATTCGGATATTGTATACCAATCGGGATTATTCAAACGAGAAAAACCACGGCGTTTATCTATCCGTAATACTTTTTCGTATTCCTTAAAATGGCTTTCAAATAAATATTTGTCTGTAAAAACTTTTTGAGTGAATGCTTCGATTGTTCCTCCATCATAAAAATCTTTTACTTCGGGAGTATCTGCTTCCTTGAATCCTTTAATCATTTTTTGTTCGAAGAATAAATTTTTCTCGATTCCGTTTTTTAATTTTTCCGATGCCATAAAATATTTCTCATAATCCTCATAATTATTATTTTGAAGAAGAGCTGCAAAGTCCCGTAGCCCCGCTGAATTAACTATTGATGTAAATGCTTGTTTTCTTCCCGGTAAATGCTGTTCCCAAGGACCGGATTCTTTCCTGATTAGATTATCCGGCTCAATAAAAGTCAGGATTGGATCGGCAATAAGTTTTGTAATTACTTCATAATTATCATTAAGAAATTTTTTATCACCTGATTTATTAACATAATCTGAAAATGCTGTGAGAAAAAGTCCGAATCCGTCAAGTTCTATATTAGGTCCATATTCATTAAAATCAGATTCTTCTTTTCCAATTCCAAAATATCTGCAGACGGATAATTTATAATCTACCTTAACACCGTGATCAGCACCATCACTCCATTCATAATTTTTATAATAACCGGCATCAGCATTCAAGAAAAAGTTAAGTGCATTTTTTGCCTCGGCATAAAGTCCAAGACTATTTAGTGCTAATACTGCATATGTTGCATCGCGCAGCCAACCAATATTCCAATTACCCGGAGGAAGCGATGCAAGAATTTGTCCGCGTGATTTTGGAAAAACTTCTTTTTGATAAACTTGTCCCATCTTTAAAATTGTAATTGATTGCTCGTAAAGATTTTTTTCATCTTCAGTAAGTCCGGCTGGTATAAAAGTTTGTTTGAAAATATTCTTCATAAAATGAATCTCGTTATCCAGAAGACTTCTAAGAAAAGATTCATTGCTAAATTGTATAATTGTTTTAGCGTTGTTGTGAAGTGAATCATTGAAAGAGAAAAGAAAAAACTTTTGTGATTTATTAGAATCGGTATCTATCAAAATATTTTTGGTAATAAGCTCGCCGTAATCCGGTGAGTAATCAAATTTGAGATTATCTATTTTTTCTTTTTCCCCTTCAATAATTGCAAAAAAAACTTTTTCGTTTACTGAAAATGGTGCAAAGTAATAAACTGAGAAATTCTCATATTCTACTTTTATAATGTGTGTATTATTTACATGATTTGTTGTTAGAGGTTGATGATTGGTATCTAAAAAAAGATTCTTAAGAAATGGTCGTACTTGTTTTCCCAAATCATACATTTGAAATATATGGGGGAAAACTGATTCTATAACATTCAATCTTTCGTTGTAAACCGCTGCAATCAATCCGTTTGCAGTTGTAATTTGATAAAATGATTTTTTCGGTGCTGGACCTAAATTTAGTTTTTCCATAAAAAGGGTTTTTCCATAAATACCAACAATACCGCGGTGCAATCCCCCACCGCCTTGTCCATCGTACACACGAATAGCGAGAACATTCTCTTCTTTGAGTAAGTTGTTTGGAATCTCATAAACTCTATTGTTATTCCAAGCTGTTACATTTTCAGGTGGAAACTTTCCCATTGAACCAATAACTTTTCCATTTAAGTACGTTTCGTCGGCATCATCAATTTTTCCGAGGAGGAGATATAATTCGTTACTTAAATATTTTTTATCAACGTTAAAATGAACACGATACCATGCAAATCCATTGTAATCCGGATAACCTTGATTTTCCCAATTGCCGGGTATGTTTTGATATTCCCAGGTTCTGTCATCAAAATTTACTTCGCTGTATTTCGGATCATCTCCAATTTTAAAAAGCCATTGTGATGGAAGCGATATTGATTGAGAGTAAATGTATGATTGGAAAAGAATTATAAATAGAATCAAAAATATTTTGTGCCGTTTCATAGCGATACTGTTTAATTGCTAAATTGTCAAATGGTTATATGAAATTACTTCTTCACCTTTGCGAATTAATTGCATTTTTGTGTTGATTTCATTTTCCGCAAAGAATTAATTGATTATTAATTTATTCGTGCCTTCTTTAATCTCAAAAGTTTGTGCCGGTTTCATCCAATTGTAAACTATCAGTTTAAATGGTTTGTTTGCAATAACAGATATTTCACATGATTTATCAACCGAGATTCTTCTTTCGCTGATTAATGAAGCTGTCGTTTCTCCAAATCTTAAATTCTCAATTCCGTGTTTATCAATTCTATTTAAATACCATGTAATTTCATTTTTACTTGCATCTGCTTGAATTCCTAAAACATTTTCGATTAATAACATTATTGGTCCGCATCCGCTCCAACCGACAAAATTTGGCTGTGCCCAAACACCACGCCATTTTACGTCAGGAGAATAATTCTCCCATATGGTTCCAGTTTTTCTAAAAGTTTCATACATACCATCTAGATAGATTTCGGATGCAAGTTTTGCAAATTCCCGGTAATAAAATGAATGATCATATCCTTGAGCAAAATTATCGAGCCCTTTAATAACCATAACATTCGTCGGTGCCCAAACACCGCCAAGCCAATATTTACCATCCGGTGCATATTCTTCATGATCTGCAGATAGGGATGGAAATGGTACTGTACGCCAGAATGCTTTTGAATCTTTCAAATTGTTCAACATTTTTTCAGCTTTCGGATAATCTGCAATACCAGCTAACATCGGCCAGAATGATGCAATTGTTTTTACTTTGATTTGGTTGCCATCGTCATCGAGATCATAATACAATCCGTCTTCATCGTTCCACATTAATTGATTAATCTTCGCGGCAATCTCGTTTGATTTCTGTAAATACATTTCAGCTTTTTCATTCTCACCAATTTCAGAACTGATAAAAGAAAGATTTTTATAAAACATACACATCTGTGCAGACATGCATACCCATGCGCTGCCGGTACGAGGTGTGTTATCCATTCCGCTGCCAAGTCCAGTTTGCCAATACAAATTATGTTTTGTGTTCTCTTTCTTACGGAATTTTTCAAGCCACCTTGCATAATTTTCTAAAACCGGAAGAATATTTTTAAACCTCGATTTATCATTTGTCAATTTATACGTTTCTATTTCAGCCCAACCAAACAAAGGAGGATTAACAGTATGCTCTCTCCCCTCATAAACATAATCTTCTCCATTTGCTTCCCATATTTCCCGGCAGATATAACCGTTCTCATATTGTCTGCTGTAAAAATTATCTAACGATTCGATTGACGGAAAAATATGGTGTGCATAACGAGAAAACATAACCATAAAGATTGTATCCCACTGAAAAACAGATGGCGAGAAAGCTTCATCAATAAAATTTGATACAAACGGTGAACCTTTAGCCGGTTTTTTGAAATGATCGAATGCGAGTTCCCATGCCCGCCAGTATAAATCTACATAATCTTTGTTGTCTTCGATAATTGGTGATGGAAGTTTGTCTTTGTTTTCAGCAAATGTTGGAATTGCACAGCCGGAATAATCTTTTTTTAAATAGTATCCGCCTCTCTTTCCAGTATCTTCGTATTGTGCAAATAATATTGATGTAATAAAAAAAATAATAAAAATATTTTTCACGTCAACCTCTCAGTTGCTCAGTGCCTTCTCAGGGTTCTTGGTGGTTAATCCATTTCATAGAAAAAACAGAAAGCATGATTTGCACAGAATTATTGAACACCAAGTGCTTTTATATAGCTCTTATTTATTGTACAGTTTTTGAATTTTATATTTTCTAAAAGTTCGCTCATTGCCTTTTTAACAATTTCCCGTGATGGTTTATTGTTTCTAATCTCTTCAAAGCTTTTACGTGATCCTTCTCCATATTTTATTATTTCATCCCATTCTTTTGTTTTCGGGAAAGAAACAATTCCGCGTGATGAATCCATTTTTTTATAAGGCCAGAAACTCCAGCCAATATTATTCTTCTCTAAAAGTTTTCTAAAGGAATCGATCCATTCATCATCATTTTCACCTGATTCACCAAGCCAGATCGGAACATTATATTTATCCCTAAAATCAACATAAGCTTGAATTTCTTTCTGCTCGGTCGGCATCCAGTATTTGTGGAAAGTATAAGCAAGATTATTATCAAATGGCGGACCGAAAACATCAAAGTTAGTATTCCATTGAGCCCCGCCAAGAAATATTATATGGTATGGGTCTACCTCGCGGATAGCTTTTACAATTCTTTTATAAAGAGGTTCGAGTTCAAGATTCAATATATTTTTGTTCTCAAAATAATGTGCTATCGGTTCATTCAAGAGATCGTATCCTAAAATAATTTTTTTATCACTATACCTCTCAGCAATTTTTTCCCACAATTTTATTGTAGTAATTTTGGCTGTTTCATTTTCAAATAAATATGGATAGCCCCAACTATCATCAATATTGTCGCCGGTTTGTCCACCTGGAGCTGCATGAAGATCGAGTATAACATAAATGTTTTCTTCTTCACACCATTTAATAACATCGTCAAGTCTCTTAAATCCCTCTTCCAAATAAATATCGGGATGATCTTCAACAAGAAAATATTTGAAATTAAATGGAATGCGTAGATGGTTGAATCCGAGACTTTTTAAATATTTGATATCTTCACGGGTAACATAGTTATCGCGGAAACTCTTCCAAAACTCACGAACATTATCAGCGCCAGCTAATTCCTTTAAAACTTCGTCAATCAAACGGAAAGAATTTACTTTGTCAAATCTAAACATATAACCTTCGGGATTCAGCCAGTTGCCAAGATTTGTACCTCGTAGCAGAATTTCATTTCCATCACCATCGCGTATAATTTTACCATCAACCTTGCAATAATTCTTAGGTTGAGCTTGTATGTTACAAGCAAAAACTAATGTTATTATCAAATAAACAAATATCTTTTTCATTCTTGACCTCTTTATATTTTTTGCCCCCATAATATTTACGTTCGCTTTGTAATGTGATAAGATGAGTAAGTTAAAAAAATATGAATATCATTGTAATAAATTTAACTATCACTATTTCTCTCTGCAGATTTTATCAATCTGTTTTGAATGGCACACGGATATTACTGATTCAAGAGATTAAAACTGATTTGTTTTATCTGTTCAATCGCGTACTATTCTTTTATCTTTTTCTAAAGAATGACTCAGCAGCCATTCATAAATTTTCTGGTTGTTGTAAGTTTCAGTCCATGAATCATGGTCTGCTTCTGGGTAAATAGTATATTCTACATTTCCATTACAAGCTTTTAATCTATCTACTAAAATATCTGTAGATGTAATTGGTACAACATTATCTTTAGCACCATGAAAAGTCCAGATAGGCAATTTACCCATCATACAAACAGCAAATGGATCACCCCATCCACAGATTGGAATTATTGCAGCAAGCCGTTCAGGTATTTCACTTGCTAATCTCCACGTTCCATTTCCGCCCATACTTAAACCGGTAACATATATTCGATTTTTATCAATTTTATATTCATCAATTATTTCATCCAATAAAGCAATTAATACTTCCGGCTGCCATCTAGTATTTTCAGGGCACTGTGGAGAAACAATAACAAAAGGAAAATCTTTGCCTTGTTTAATCAGTTTTGGCGGACCATGTCTTTTAACAAGATTTAAATCGTTGCCTCTTTCACCGGCACCGTGCAGAAACAAAAGTAGAGGCAGTTCTTCTTTTTGTTCGTAATCTTTCGGCAGATATAAAAGATAATTAATAGACACTTTCTTTTTATATACTCCATTGAGATTCATTATGACTTGCTTACCTAAATTTTCTTTCACAACGCTTTGCGAAGAACAGCCAGCAATAAATAACAAAGCAAAAATTATCATCAAGAATCCAACATTTAGTTTTCGGAATCTTGTTTTCATTTTTTCTCCGTAATTTTATTCAACAACTGAAAACGATGCTTCAATTACATCTCTTGAGTTTGTTCCAACAAATACTTTGAAATCACCCGGTTCAATAACATAGTTCATATTTATATCGTAAAATTTCAATTTATCGGATGTAATTGTAAACTCAACTTTTTTTGTTTCTCCGGGTTTTAAGGAAATTTTTGTAAAATCTTTCAGCTCTTTTACCGGACGCGTAACACTTCCAACCAAATCGCGAATATATAACTGCACAATTTCTTGCCCTTCACGACTTCCAGAATTTTTAACATCTACACTGACCGTAATAGTTTCATTTATATTCATTTTATCCGAACTTAATTTAAGATTTGAATATTCGAAAGTTGTATAGCTTAACCCATAGCCGAATGGATAAAGCGGAGTGTTTTCCATATCCAAATAGTATGATGTATAATTATTTTCCGGGTCATAAGGTCTGCCCGTATTTTTATGGTTATAGTAGATAGGAACCTGTCCAACATGCCGTGGGAATGTAACGGGAAGTTTTCCATTTGGATTGTAATCACCGAACAAAACATCGGCAACAACAATTCCGGCACTGATACCGGGATACCAAGCTTCAATAATTGCATCAACATTCTGCTGCAGCCATGGAATTGTTAATGGTCTACCGTTCATTAATACAACAACTATTGGTTTTCCGGTTTTATGTAGTTCTTTAATTAAATCTTCTTGTACACCTGGCAAATCAAGTGTTGCGCGTGAATTTGCTTCGCCACTCATACCGCGGTGTTCACCTACAACAACAATCGCAACTTCGGAAGTACTAACTGCCTTAATTGCATCACTAAATCCGCTTTTATCATTATCGGTTACTTTACAACCATCTACGTAATCAACTTCAACTTTACTGCCTAGTTTATTTTTAATCCCATCAAGAATAGTAGTAACTTCATCTTTATTTCCAAGTGCATCCCATCCGCCAAGGGCATCAGCTGCTGAATCGGCTAATGGACCTACAACAGCTATTTTTTTAAAATCCTTTTTTAATGGAAGAATATTATTTTCATTTTTTAATAATACGAGTGACTCCCGTGCGACTTCTTTTGTTGCATCAACAATTTCTTTTGCTCTAATTGTTTTCTTTTCTCGTTCTGCATCACAGTATTTATAAGGGTCATCAAATAAACCAAGCTTAAATTTTGCAATCAATACACGCCGCACTGCATCATCAACTAACTTTATATCAACTTTTCCTTCTTTAACAAGATCAGCAAGGTGATAATAATACGCGTTTGCTTCCATATCCATATCAACAGTTGCTTCAATGCCTAGTTTAGCTGCTTCGCGTAAGTCTTTTGCTACTCCATGAGGAATTAATTCGCCGATTGAATTCCAGTCGCTAACAACAAAAGCGTCTGTTTTCCATTCGTCGCGTAAAATTGTTGTCATTAAAAATTTACTGGCAGATGAAGGAACACCGCCAATTTCATTAAACGAAGCCATCAACGAACCAGCACCAGCTTCTACACCAGCTTTATAAGGAGGTAAATAATAATCTCGAAAATTTCTTTCTGATAAATCCACTGTGTTATAATCGCGTCCACCTTCTGCACCACCGTATGCAGCGTAATGTTTTATACATGCAAGAATTGTATTGTTTGCAGAAAGATCTTTTCCTTGATAACCGCGTACACGTGCAGCAGCCATTAACGAACCAAGGTATGGGTCTTCACCGCTTCCTTCCATAATTCTACCCCATCGCGGATCGCGTGCAATATCAACCATTGGAGAAAACGTCCAATGAATTCCAGCAGATGATGCTTCTATTGCTTGCATACGTGCTGACTTTTCAATTAATGTGGGATTCCATGTACTAGCTTCTCCTATCGGTACCGGAAAAGTAGAACGGTAGCCGTGAATAACATCTAGACCAAAGATGAGAGGAATTTTAAGACGCGATTCTTCAACTGCAATTTTCTGCATTTTTTTAGTTTCTTCGGCGCCAACAACATTTAAGAATGAGCCGATTTTACCTTTTCGAATTAATTCATCGCTAGTCTCGGCCGGCCTTCCGGTTTCTGCACCAGTAGCCCATCCACCGCTGTATTGAACTAGCTGACCTACCTTTTCTTCAAGTGTCATTAAAGCAAGAACAGAATCTGCTCGATGCTGAAATGTTTTATTTTGAGCAAATGATATTGTGTATATAAAAAGTAAGAATAAAATCTTTTTCATTATTCCCTCTGCTTAACTTATAATAGTAAAATTTATTTTGAGATACTTCCCCCGATTTTCATCGGGGTCAGAATTAAAAAGTTAATCCAAATCCGTATGGGAAGAGTGGATCATAATTTTGATCGCCAACATTTATTGGTATCTGTTGCATGTTCTTAGGCCAAGAATGCGGCAGTTTACCGCTCGGTTTATAATCACCGAATAAAACATCAGCAATACCTTGCCCTTCTGTACCGGGCAGCCAAGCTGCAATAAATGAATTACACTTACCTAAAACGTCTTCTATCAGCATCGGTCTGCCTGAAAGCAGAACAACAATAACGGGTTTGCCGGATTCACTTACTTTATTGACAAGCTCTAAATCCTCTTTCGATAAACTTAAATCTGTACGGTCGCCGAACATTTCAGCATACGGTTTTTCTCCTACAACTACAACAACTGCATCAGCATTTTGTGCACCGCTACCATCAGCAGAATAAGTTATTTCCGTATTACCAGAAACAGTATTCTTAATAGCACTTAAAATAGTTGTCCCTCCTGATATAACATTTCCGGTTTTACCTTGCCATATAATTGTCCAACCGCCGCATTGTATACCAATATCATCTGCAGCAGAACCGGCTACATGTAGTTTTTTAATTTCTTTTGATAGAGGGAGAGTTTTATTTTCATTCTTTAATAATACTAGAGACTGCCTTACAGCATCGCGTGCAACTTCTCTATTCTCTTTTGTACCCACTTTTGATGTTAAATTTTTATTAGTCAGTGGATTATCAAACAGATCCATCTCGAATTTAACTTTTAATATTCTGCGCACAGCATCATCAATTCTGCTTATCGGAACTTTTCCCTCATTAACCAATTCTTTTAAGTAAGTCATAAATTCAATGTAATTATTGTTTTGTCCGGGTCCGTTTGGAATCATAATCATATCCAATCCGGCGTTTATCGATTTTTCGATATCGCTTTTATAATCACCTTCAAGCTGATCGATAGCAGCCCAATCGGAAACTAAAAATCCATCAAACTTTAATTCACCTTTTAAGAGATCTGTTAACAAATATTTATGTCCGTGAAGTTTTTCTCCATTCCAGCTGTTATAAGAAACCATAATTGATTTAGCACCAACTTTAATTGCATCAATATATCCTTGAAGATGAATTTTGCGGAGTGTCTCTTCATCAACTTCGGTATTACCTTGATCTTTCCCGTTTGTAGTTCCACCATCACCAACATAATGTTTTACACATGCTAGGATTGAAGTATTATCTGAAAGATCGGAACCTTGCAGACCCTTAACAAATGCTGCGCCTAATCCTTTAACCAAATTGGGATCTTCACCAAAACTTTCGTAAGTACGTCCCCATTTTTCATTACGTGCAACGGCAACACACGGTGCAAAAGTCCAATCGATTCCCGTTCCGGCAATTTCAATTGCGGTAGTACGTGCAACTTCTTGAACAAGTTTCGGATTTCTTGTAGCGCCTAGTCCGATATTATGAGGAAATATTACAGCACCGTCAACATTATTGTGTCCATGAACGGCATCAACACCCCAAATAATTGGAATAGCTAGACGATTCTTTAAAGCTATATTTTGGTATTTGTCGTATAGAGCAGCCCATCCTTTAGCTGAAATATCCTCGGGCTCCGAATCACCGCCGCATAAAATAGATCCTATTGAATATTTCGCTAGATCTTTTACATTCTTTTTAATAGCATTATAATCAACCTGGGTCATTTGACCAATCTTTTCTTCCAACGTCATTTTAGCAATAAGATTATCCGTTTTTTTATCAATTAAATTTTTATTGTTCTGTTGAGCATCGATACTTGATAGCCCGATAAACATAATTAAAATTAATCCAATTACTTTTTTCATATTTTCCTCTCGAATTTTTACAAGAATAAATTTATTAATACGTTTAATAAGTGATCCCAACTACTATTAACAAATAATAATTTTTATTCTATTCATTAATAACAATTTTGAATATTTTTTTCTGCTGTTATAAATTCTTTTTATATGAATTATTATGTATACCGAAGTGATAATTCTTGACAATAAAAATATTTTTCATCATAGATAAATTCTAATGATTTCAATCTCCAAATTTATGTGGAGAATCATTATCATCGGGAAGAAAGAATTCATTCCCTGATTGAATTAGAAGAGTAAATATTATTTATTTGTTTTTTTTAATTCATTCCAAATAAGTGCACTCGCACCAAGTATTGCCGCACTTCCGCCGGGTAATGCAGAGGGAATTATCTTTACTTTGTTCTTGAAAATGTTAAGCATATATTCTTCCATATATCGCTTTGTCGGTTCTATAATCAAATCTCCGGCTAATGCTAATCCACCAAAAAGAATAATTGCTTCCGGACTTAAATGAGCGACAGTATCTGTAAGTTTCATACCAAGAATTTTAGCTGTAAAATCAAATGCTTTTAATGCTAGTTTATCACCGTTGTTGGCAGCATCTGCAATTTCTTTTGCTGTTAATTGATTGAAATTCACATTGCGTAAATCACTTGGAATATTTGTCGTTCCAATCAACTCAAAAACAGTTCTGCGTATACCGGTAGCAGATGCATAAGTTTCTAGACAGCCTCGTCTGCCACATCCGCACTCTCTGCCGTTTGTATCAACAATCGTGTGTCCTACTTCACCGGCAAATCCATCAGCGCCATAAACTAATTCTCCATTAACAACAATGCCGCTGCCTAAACCGGTACCAAGAGTAATTACTACAAAATTTTTCATCCATTTTGCTGCACCGAATATCATTTCTCCAATTGCAGCAGCATTTGCATCATTCGTAATAGCGGAAGGGAGGTGTGAATATTTTTTTACTATTTCAAGTACATTCACATATCCCCAATTTAAATTAGGCGGCTGTTCAACAGTTCCTTTGTAATAATTTGCATTCGGTGCGCCGATACCTATACCTACTAATTCATAACGTGCATTGAATTTCTTAAAATCTTCATCGATCTTTTTAAATAACCGATCGAAGAGCAGTTCAGCTTTTTCATTAGCATAAGTAGGAATTGATGATTCGTAAATCAAAGTTCCTTCATGATCGACAAAACCAAATACTGTATTAGTACCTCCCACATCAATACCAATTGCAACTTTAGTCTTAGACATTAACAATTCTCCATAAATGGAATATGAAAAAAGAATTCATGTTTTATGTTTATTTATTTAAGCAAAAGACGGTTTGTATCCTTTTAATCCATAATAAGCAATGTAGATATAACATAGTACCGGGATAAAGAATGCATGATGAATTCCAATATTATCAGCAAAAAATCCTTGTATAACCGGAAGTATAGCACCGCCAACAATCGCAGTACAAAGAATTCCCGAACCTTGCCCGGTGTGTTTGCCCAATCCATCAATTGCAAGTGTAAAAATTGTTGGGAACATAATTGAATTAAATAATCCAACTGCAAGAATTGACCACATTGCAACTGAACCGTTTGTTAACATCGAGATAATTACAAGTCCCCCAGCAATAAATGCATTGAAAGCTAAAACTTTAGCCGGATTAATTTTTCTTTGAACAAAGGAGCCAATAAATCTACCAACCATAGCACCACCCCAATAAAAAGAGACGAACCTTCCGGCATCTGCTTCTTTCAAGCCGGCAATAAACGGCTGCCCTAAATAATTAACAAGAAAAGATCCAATTGAAACTTCACCACCTACATAAACAAAAATTGCAACAGCACCTAGAACTAAATGTTTATAACCCCATGCGCTGTGATGGTG
>CAYXKL010000004.1:0-49361 GCA_964464825.1 uncultured Melioribacter sp.
GGATAAGATTGGCTCTGATGCTTTTATAAATTATAAATTTTTACGGTTCAAAAATTTGGGTTTAGATGTAGGATCAAGGATTAACATTAAAAATTTATCTGCAAAAGGAGATTTTATTGAACCGAGATTCAGCTTTAGTCTAATCATATATCCGCAATTATCTTTGAAAGGTTCTGTCGGTATTTATCAGCAAGAATTGACTACAATAGTTGATGAAAGAGAAGTACTCTCATTATTTGATCCGGTTGTAATAATTCCAGATTATCTAAAGAAATCAAAAGCAGCTCATTATATAATTGGTATCTCTACTAAACCTTCTAACTATTTATCTATTGAAGCAGAGGCATTTTATAAAAAAATATATTCAGCACCTACGTTAAATGAAAACAAATCACTTTACAGTGAGACTGATCTTATTCCAAGCACCGGTGAATCATACGGAAGTGAGATATTAATAAATCTAAATCTACTTCCGGTTGAGATTTCGTTATCATATACACTTGCTTGGGCATTCAAAGAAGTTGAAGGGGAGAGATATTCACCAAGATATGATTCGCGTCATAATGTTAATTTTTCATTTTCATACCAGCTGCCATATAATTGGAGATTCGGTGCTAATTGGATTTATCATTCCGGATTTCCATTTACACAACAGATAGGATTTTACGATAAGCTTTCCATAAATGATTTTCTTGATGATTATAATATTTATAACACACTCTATCCGGTGCAGATTTTCGGTTATAAAAATGCAGTTCGTTTAACCGATTATCACAGACTTGATTTGGTACTTTCAAAAAAAATTGATTTTGATATTTTCAGATTATCACTTGATATAAGCGCAATTAATGTTTATGATAGAAAAAATATTTATTATTTTGAACAGAGTACCGGTAAAAGAGTGAATATGCTTCCATTTCTTTTAACTGGAACATTAAAATTAGAATTATGAAAAGATTACAGTCATCCATATTATTTTTTATAATAGTGTTATTAATAATTTCTTGCGAGGAAAATATTTCTCCGTATGGAGAATTACCGGTTAAATATTCAGTAAATTTTATATTACGAAGTGATACCACCATGCAGACTGCGTATATTTCAAAAATGTACGCAGCAGAGAATATGAATCCAGATAATCTTACAGAAGATCCATTTGTTCCCGGTGCAATTGTTTCAATAAAATATACTGATTCCGGCAGAGAATATAGACTTAACGATACAGTTGATGTTACGAAAATTAACGAGAGATTTAATTCACCTTCGCAATATTATTACTTAAATAATTTCACTCCTTTACCTGGTAAAGAGATTCTACTCACAGTAAAACTTCCCAATGGAAACTCATTAAGCTCAATAACCAAATTACCGGATCCGGTTACATTTGATCAAAATGGAACTACACCATTTATTCCCGGTCCATATATTGGCAATGATACAAATTATATTAAAATCGCATGGTTGAACAGCAATAGTGAATTAGTTAATGCTGCTAAAGTGAATCTTGTGTATTATTACCGAGAATTAAGCGGAGAAAAAACAAAACATAAAGTACAAGTTCCTCTAAATTTTATTTATACGAATAGTGACAAAGAACCGGTTTTTGTTGAGATGTCTTTTAATAATAATCTTAGAATTAACAGGTTATTTTTAGAAGAAGTATTGTATAGTATTTCTGAAGGGAATGATTCAAAAGCGAGATTTTCTATTGCACCGCTCGAAATTGATATTTTTTCTTTTGATGAAAATTTAACCCGGTACTATTCGGCTGATCTATTTTTCGATTTTGGTTTTACTGTTAGAAATTATCCCGGTGATTTAACAAATATTGAAGGCGGTTACGGATTCTTCGGTTCATATTCACATACAAAAAAAATTATTAAGTTCGATTCGCAATATTTACTCAAGACTTTTGGATATTTACGAGAAGTAACAAATTAAAGAAAGAACCCGCTGATTAGCGGGCTCTTTAACTGAAATTATTTTAATATTACAATTTGGTACGGTTGTAATTCTAATTCACTACCACTATTGTATTCTACTCCGCTTATTAAATCTATAACTTTATCTTTAATATTAAAATCTATTTTTATTGAAACTTTGTTATTATTTATAATGATATTGAGCGATTCATCGTCGCTCGTTCTCTTATAAGCTAAAATATTATTATCATTATCAATAATAGTAAAATCAATATCACCTAAAGATAGTACCTTGTTTGTATTTCTGATGCCAGCTAATTTTTTAATCCAATCATATAGATTCTGGTCAAATTTTACTTTATCAGGTTCTCTCGTAAAATTAAATGGATGAGCCGATTCGCTTTCATAAATAAATTCTGGCCAAACATTAGGTTTACGGCAGTCGGGATCATCACCTCCCCACATACCGGCTTCATCACCATTGTAAATGTGCGGTGCACCCGGGAAAGTAAATGCAATTCCATATGCAAGCATCTGTTTCTTAATTTCTAATTCATTCGGTTTACGAATTTCAAATTCTTTATTATCTCTTGCATTGCCGGCGTGATCATACTGTCCATCCGGATTAACCGCTAAAGACGCTAACCGCTCAGTATCATGACTTCCAAGCAGATTCATCATAACATAAAAATTTTCTTTTGGATAATCACTCATTATAGTTTTAATAGTATCAACAAAACCTTTTGGACCAATATTTACTTTGTTCGCAAGAATAAAATCTTTTACTGCACGTGTAAACCGGTAATTCATTACAGCATCAAACTGATCACCTTGCAGCCATGGTGATGCATTGAACATTTTATACTCTCTCCAATTTTCCCACCATACTTCACCTGTAATGTATGCATCGGGATTAATTTCTCTCACCCAATTTCTAAAAGTTTTCCAAAATTCATGGCTCACCATTTCAGCTACATCAAGTCGCCAGCCATCCACACCATCGGAAGGATCACCATCTCCATTCGGATCCATCCATCGTTTTATGACTGCATGTATATGTTCTTTTGGACCGGTTACAATTCCTTTTTCATCTTCACGAATTTCAGGAAGATCTTTTATACCTACCCATCCAGTCCAATCAAATTCATTTTTTTCTGTTGATGGGTCATCCCATTTTGTAATCGTGAACCAATCTTTATAAACCGAATTCTGCTGATTCTTTTTAATGTCTTGAAATGCCCAAGAAGTTAAACCCATATGATTAAAAACACCGTCAATAATTATTTTCATTTCACGTTTGTGAACCTCTTTGATTAAATCTAAAAATAATTTATCAGCACTTGTCCACTGCCATGTAGAAGGCTCACCTGGATTTTCAGATGACCAAATTTTTCTGTCACCTTCGGGGTCGGGTCCAAAATTGTTATCGATATGGTGATACATTGTAGCATCATATTTGTGAAGTGAAGGTGATTCAAAAATTGGATTAAGATAAATAGCTGTTACACCAAGTTCTTTTAGGTAATCAAGTTTATTAATAATTCCTTGCAGATCGCCACCGTATCTTCGGATGTTCACGATCTCGTAAAAATTCTTACTAAGTTTTTCTTCCCAAGGTTGCAGCTTATACCAATCGGAAGTCCATGGATGGATTTGCCATCCATCGGGAACATAAAAAGGCCATGCACCTTCCATATCAACCGGTAGCGGATCATTACTCGGATCTCCGTTCATAAATCTTTCTGGAAATATCTGATACCAAACTGCTTCTTTTGCCCATGATGGAACTTGTTTAATGTTTTTTTCTTGTGCTGAACAATTATTTAGTAGAATTAATGCTGATATAAAGAAGAGTCCTTTCTTCATTAATGCCTCCAAAGCGTAAAAATAATATCTAAATATATTTATCTTTTTTGTAAATAAGATTAAAAATAACAAATCTAAAATGGAGAATTTAAGAGATTTTTGTTATTCTTGTAACCGCTTTTTGAAAAATTTTAGTGTAAAATTAACGCTATGTAGTTGGAAATCGGGAGTCTTAAAACTCAAAGATTTAGAATTGGAAAAGATACGGAGAGTTGGCAGAGTCCCGCCAAAGGCTAGTGAAGGTTGCCTGTCCCGTTTACGGGAAATGCGCCAGTCTCGTTGAACAAAGTGAAATCCCTTCGGGAAAAAACCTTAAGGATGTTTAATAAATTTGGAGAGTTGGCAGAGTGGTTGAATGCGGCGGTCTTGAAAACCGTTAAGGATGCAAGTCCTTCCGGGGTTCGAATCCCTGACTCTCCGCACATAATAAAAGCTCACAATAACAAGTGAGCTTTTTTATTTTTAAATAATCTTCAACCAGATTCACACTATATGAAATTAGCATAGTTCTAAATAGTGATTAAAAAACAAAATCGTTATTTTATTTCAGTGGTTTTTGAGAGTACTGTTTGCAAGGTTTAGAATAATAAAAAACTAATAAATTATATGAAGTGATAAAAATTTTATTAATGAAGAAAATTTTTTTAGTAATATTATTTGGATTATTAATAATCAATTTAAGGATTCACTCCCAAACTCTGTCTCCTCTTGATAGTCTTGATATCTATAATCCATTTACTCAATCTGATCAATTAAGAAGAATTATTAAAACTCGTCTCTCAATTTTAAGCGGAGAGAACAAAACTTTAATAAATAAATACGCCATTCAAATTGAGAATGCAAGAAAATCCAATTCGAAACTTGATGAAGCTGAAGCATTGGTAAATACCGGTTATATTTTTTTCAAATCTGCACTATACAATTTAGCATTAGATTATTATATGAGGGCACTTGATATTTATGAAGAAATAAAGGAAACAACAAAAGCAGCAATTGTGGAAATTGATATTGGGCGTACGTATTATTTTGCAGATTTAGTTTCACATTCTAAAGATTACATCGCTAATGCATATCGAAAATTAGTTAAGACGAACAATGAAGAATTAATTGCGTATGCAAATTATGCTATGGGGATTATAGTCGATAATCCGGAAAGAAGAGAAGCACATTTTAAAAAAGCACTGGAAATTCAAAAACAAATAATTAAAAATAAACCTGATGATTATAAAGCAAAAGAAAATTATTCAAGATATCTAAATGCAAACGGTCACACAGAACTAGCCTTAAAAATAGCAGAGGAAATTGACGATAAATGGTTAATGGTGCTTTACCTCAATAATATTGGGCAAATAAAATACATTGAAGGCAAATACAAAGATGCTATTGAGATTTATCAACGATCATTAAAAATCAGTAAAGCTGCAAAGCTGATGGGACTTCTAAAAAATTCTTATGTAAATCTGGCTGTTATTTATAGGTTATTGGGGGATTGGCAAAAATCTGCAAAGTATAGAGAGATAGCTGCATTTATTATAGAACGACTTTATGAAGAACAATATTCTATTCAGTTGAGTGAAATAAGAGTAAAATACGAAACGAGAAAAAAGGAATTAGAAAATGAATTTTTGAAAAAAGAAAAAGAAATTATGCAAGGAAGAATAGATGATGAAATTAAACTTAATTACTTCTTATTATTAACAATATTAGGAATTTCCTTTACAACAGCTTTAGCAATTCTGAGCAGAAGAAAAATAAAATCGGCTAATGTATTATTAGCCAAACAAAAAGATGAAATTAAAGTTAAGAATGAAATTCTTGAATCATTGAATTCAGAGCTGCGGAAAAGTGAAGATAATCTAAATATTGCAATGTCTACTGCACATTTGGCAAATTGGGAATGGAATTTGGCTAAGGATGAAATAACCTATTCAAAAGAACTTCCTAAAATATATGGCTTGAAAGATGAGGAATTAAAAACAAATCCGAGAAAAATTATTTTAGAAAAAATTCATCCGGATGATAGAGAATCATTTATAAATTATTTCTATGAGAACTTTGATAATAAAAAATCACAAGAAAGTGAATACAGAATAATAAACAACGGTGAAGTAAAATGGATTCGTGCTAAAAGAATCCCTATTTTTAATGATGATGGACAATTAATTAAAATATTAGGAACAGTTCAGGAAATTACAGAGAGCAAGAAAAATGAAGAGACTAAAATTCAATTAGCATTACAACAAACTTTTACAGAACAGTTAATAAAATCTCAAGAAGAAGAAAGAAAAAGAATAGCAAGTGAAATACACGATAGTCTTGGTCAGGATATACTTTTAATAAAAAGTAGAGCTCAGCTCGGATTGAAAGTAGAAAATCTTGATCCTTTTGCAATTGAGCAATTAGAAAAAATCAATGATTCATCAGGAAATTTATTAAATCTGGTAAGGGAGATTTCATTTGATTTGAGACCGGCACATTTAGAAAGATTAGGATTAACCGAAGTTATTATATCTTTAATTAAAAAAGTATCAGAAACAACAAAAATAAATTTTAAACATAACATCGATAATATCGATAAATTATTAAGTAGTGATAATGAAATTAATTTATATCGTATTATTCAGGAAGGTTTAAGTAATATTGTAAAACATTCTGAAGCAAGTAAAGCTGATATTAATATTAAAAAAATGGAAAATCATATTTTAGTTGAAATAATTGATGACGGAAAAGGTTTTGAATTAAATACAAAAAATATAAAGTCATATGGATTCGGATTAATAAATATTACTAATAGAATTAAAATAATGAATGGTGAATTAACTTTAAATTCCCAAAGTATCACCAGTGCAAAATTATCTATTACAATTCCTTTTAGTAAATAATGAATAAAAAATTAAAAATATTTGTAGCAGATGATCATCCTTTGTTATTGGAAGGTTTACTTTATATGCTAAAAAAAAGAGAAAACTTTATTATTGTTGGTCAAGCTGCAGATGGACAGGAAGCATTAAAAAAAATCCGCGAATTGAATCCAGATATTGCAATACTCGATATTCAAATGCCGAAGTTAGATGGATTAGAAGTAAGTAAAATTATTCTCAAAGAAAAAATTCAAACTAAAATAATTATTCTCACAATGTTTAAGGATGAAGAATTAATTAAAAAGGTAATAAATCTTGGTATAAAAGGTTATGTATTGAAAGAGAATGCCGTTAATGATATAGTAAACTGCATAGAAAGTGTTGCGGAAGATAAATTTTTTATTAGTCCCCAGGTATCAGATATACTTTTGAAGCTAAAACAAAATGAGAAAAAAACTGACGAAGACATACTCACTACTTCAGAAAGAAAAATATTGGATCTTATTGCACTTGAAAAAAGCAGTAAAGAAATTGCAGAGGAATTATACATAAGTGTTAAAACTGTAGAAAACCACAGAAGTAATATTTGTAAAAAACTAGGAATCACAGGTAATTCAGCATTACTGAAATATGCATTAAAGACAAAATCATCCGTAAGTAAATAAGCTCTTTCTAGGTGCCAGCCCTTATATAATTTTTAAAAATGAAGTCCCGTCCCTATTACCATTATATAACTTAAAAATTAATTTAATGTGTAATAGTTCTATCAAGCTCTCTTTGGCTTGAGAGATTGTTTAAAAAATATATTATCATAAATCAATTGGAGGTACAATGAAAAAGTTATTTTTTATTCTTTTTGTTGTTTTAATGTCTTCAGTTTCATTAAAAACTTATGCTCAGGAACAAAATTTTATTCTTGTTAATGCCACTGGCGTAGTCATTAACAATGTTTACATCAGTCCTAATGATGTAAACGATTGGGAAGAAGATGTTCTCGGACCAGATGTTTTTAATGATGGCGAAGAAACTGAAATACAATTTCATCCAATGGAAGATGCTTGTCTATGGGATCTAAAAGTAACTGATAAAGAAGGCAATGCAATTATCTGGCAAGATATAGATCTTTGCAAATGGTATGTAATTACTCTTTATTGGGATGGTGAAACAGCTACTGCGACATTTGAAGAATAATATTGATTTTAAGAATTTATTATTCCATAATTATAAAAGAAAGAATTTTAAGTGAAAAGAAGTTTATTGTTTTTATTGATAGCTCTGGTATTTGGGATTTCTCAAGGATCATTTGCCCAGGTAACCCAATATTTTACAATTATTAATAAAACCGGGATGCCAATTAATAAAATATTTGTTGCACCGGTAACAGATTCTGAAAAATGGAGTGATAATATAATTGGTGCAGAATCTTTGAATAATGATGATGTAAAAACTCTCTTTTTTACTAAAAATAATTTTCCGGAAGATTGTGTATGGGATATTAAAGTAATTAACAACAATGGAAATTCTTTTATCTGGTATGATATCGACTTCTGCAAATACCATACAATAACATTGTATTGGGATGAAAATAAAGATAGAGGGTGGACTGAATTTAAATAACCATCAAATTTATTAATATTGAGGGCATGTGATCATGCCCTTAATTTTTTAATCTGGTAAGGTGATTATGACTTCACACAAAATAGAATATGAAATTATTGGAGATGATTTACAACTTGTAGAGATATTACTCGATCCAGGTGAAACAGTTATTGCTGAAGCCGGTGCTATGTGTTACCTGGAAGATAATATAAATTTTGAAGCAAAATTAGGTGACGGTTCTAAAGAAGGGAAAGGATTCTTTGGTAAAGTTATGGATGCCGGAAAACGTGTACTAGCCGGGCAATCAATTTTTTTAACACATTTTACAAACACCGGAAGCAAAAAAAGAAAAGTTTCATTTGCAGCACCATATCCGGGCAAAATTATTTCTCTAGATTTAAATGAATATGGAAAAGAAATTCTTTGTCAAAAAGAATCATTTTTATGTGCGGCTCTTGGTACAAGTATAAACATTGCATTTACTAAAAAATTAGGTGCCGGATTTTTTGGTGGGGAAGGTTTCATTTTAGAAAAAATCAATGGAGATGGACTTGTGTTTCTACATGCTGGGGGAACAATAGTAAAAAAAGAATTGAAAGGAGAGACTTTACGAGTAGATACCGGCTGTTTAGTTGCTTTCACTCAAGGGCTCGATTATGATATTGAAAAAGCGGGAAACCTTAAAACTATGTTTTTAGGTGGAGAAGGATTGTTCCTCGCAACAATAAACGGAACAGGAACTGTTTATTTACAAAGTCTTCCATTCTCAAGATTAGCTGAAAGAATAATTGCTATGGTTCCAACTCCATCTTCAAATGCTTCCGGTACGTCTATCTCATTTGGTAATAAAAATTAAAGGAATAATACAATGAAAAAAATCAGCAGCTTCTTAATAATTTCTGCATTAGTAATTTTTAATACAGCATGTTCTAAATCTAATGATGAAAAATCATCAGAAGAAACAAATAATAGCACAAGCAGTACTACATCACTTGAAGAAACACTTACATCAAATAAATGGAATATGATGTTTAATGGTCAATCATATGGAACAATAACTTTTAATACAGACGGTACATGTCTTAAAACCGCAGAAGGAATGTCAATGGAAACTGAAGGCACCTGGCAATTGAACGATCAGGGATTTACATTAAGTTTTCCAAGTGAAGGAGATCCATTTACTGGTACAATCAGAGCAGAAGGTGAAAATTTAATTGTTGCATTTATGGATGGAGCAATAACTTATACTTATACACCGGTTGAATAATCTCAAATCGTGGTTGAAGATAGCTCCGGTAATATTAATATTCATTATCATTAACATAATTATGGATAAATATTCGAAGGAATAAAAAATGAGAAGGTTAATAATTTATTTGATGATTGCTTCGTTTGTATCTTTAACATCTGCTTGTTCAAAAAAAACAGATGAAAAATTAATTAATAATAGTGTTAATAAATCCATTAGCACAAAGGACGAACAAGTTTTAGAACCGCAAACTTCAAGTGGAAAAGTTTTATCAGTTGAAGATACCGGCTTAGGTCCATTTGAAGGAATCACGGTTGAAGAAGACAATACAAAAAGTACTCTCTATTTTATAGTTGAATTCGGAAAATTCAAAGATAGATCTCCGGATGGCAATCTTGTTGGTAAACATGTTAATGTTAAATACCGCACAAAAGTATTGAAGAGAATAACCGACCTTATGTTGAGAAGTGAATACGAAAATTCAGCAGCACAAGCACATGTTTATATAGCCGGCACATATTTACATGGCGAGTTAGGTGATATGGGTTCCTATATCACTATTAAAGATTCTGAAGGAAAAGAAGTTGAGTATAAGGGTGATTTTGAAATTGATGCTGATAATTCTGCAAAATATAAAGGCAAAGATGTTGTTTTGTACTACGAAGAAGATTTTGAATATGAACTGTTAGACCTCACAGTAATTAAATAATATTTTAGTTTATAATTAAATTATTAATTAGTAGCCTAATGAATAATACAGTTATAAGTAAAACTTTATTTAAGTCAGTGAATGTTCTCCGAATTTTCATCATTTGTATTTTATTTATCAACATAAATGTATTAGCGGCAAAATCAAAAATTATTGCGTTATTAATTATTGTTGATAAATATGAAGATGAAAGCTCAAATAATATTGCAGCCTCTGTCCGCAATGATTACAACACTATTTCACAATTTCTTACGCTGTTAGAGAACAGAAATCTTTATACAGTAGAAAAAATCACTCTTCGCGGCAATAACACTAAACTATCCGATGTAAAAAAATCACTCGAAAAAATTAACTCTAAAAAAGATGATATAATTTTTGTTTATTTCAGCGGACACGGTGGAATGGATAGAAATGGTACTTTCATGGTTTGTTCAGACGGCAAATATCTTTATCGGAATTATGTGGAATCAGTAATTACAAATAAACCGAATAAATTTAGTACACTTATTACTGATGCATGTAGTAATGATATTGAAGGATTGGCAGTTATGAGAAGTTTTCATAATACAAAAGATGCCAAAGAAGGTAAGAATGATGCAGCTTATAAAAAACTTTTTGATGACTATTTGGGTTTTATGAGTATTTCCGCTTCTTCAGAAGGTGAGTATGCGTGGTCTGATGATAATTTAGGTGGTTATTTTACTCATTACTTTTTCAAGGAAGCGTTAATTAAAAATCCTAAAGAAAGCTGGCTTGAAATTTTTGAATATTCAAAAAAGAAAGTAGTCCAAATATTTAATAGTATGTCAGCTGAACAAAAATCTCAGTTACTACAAGAGGGGATTAAAAGTCAAACACCCAAAATGTATTCAGTACCAATTACAAAGTCAGGAAATCAAGTACAAGAAACCGAAATAATGGATAATGCTGCTAAAGAAGCAGCCATTAGAATATATAACAGAACAGAGGAACTATTAACAATAGAAATAGATTATAACACAGATGAAAAAAAATGGACTGAAGAAAAAACTGCTAAAAAGAAAATTGCACCAAATAATTTTATCGATATCGAAAAAGAGTGCACAATATTTTTTGAAACCGGGATTGAAGAAGCTGGATATGAACTAACTACCGGTAATTATGAATTTGCTCAAGTGAATTCAAAAGAGATTGATCTATTTATTGAAGGTGATGATGCTTCATCTGATAATTATAATTCTGATGAAGAACTATTGGATCTTATGACTGGTCTATGGGAAATGTATGATGGAGAATTTATTTCTGAAATTACATTCGATGAAAATGGTACATATACTATAGTGGAAGATAATCAAATAACAGAATCAGGTGAATGGGCTTTAATTGAGGATGATGAAGGTTATATTAATTTAGTACTCTCTTTAGAAAGAGAAGATAATATCGAGTTCGAAATTAATTATTCGGATGATTTTTCACTTGAATTGGTCCCGTTAATTAATGGTAAACCATCTAATATAATTTACTATTTGAACAAACTGGAATACTGAAGTAGATTTTTAACGGATATATTTTATTATAGTAGTCATTTTTGGCTATCATATCATAACCTAATTACACAAGATATTAAAGTCCAAAACCCGCATTTTAGCGTAAATAATAAATATTTATAATGGACATTTTGTATTATATCTTTATATTGTCATAAAGATAATCCCACTTAATGAAAAATTGAGTCAATCCAATAAACTGAGAGTAAGTATGAATGATAATATCAAATTGGAAATTAAAATACCCAAAGTTCCAGATATTGAATTAGTAGCTCTTGAAAGTTTACAGCTAATGGGTGGTCATTTAGGAATTTCGAATGACAAAATTGGTGAAGCAAAAATAATTGTTACAGAAGCAATTATAAATGGTCTCGAACATTCAGGTGCTGAAAATCCATATGTTAATGTAGAATTCACTATGACAAAAGAAAGATTAGTAATTCTTGTAACTGATTTTGGACATGGATTCGAACCGGAAAAAATTGAAGAACCGGAAATTCATGAAAAATTATCAAGTAAAAATAAAAGGGGCTGGGGCCTCAAACTTATGAAATCTATGTCAGATGATTTTATAATTGAATCCGGTTCTACCGGCACGAAAATTACAATAATTAAAAATTTAGTTTAGGAGTCTTTAATATGTCATCTGAATTTAATTTAGTAACAGAAACAAAAGACAACTGTGTTGTTATCAATACATTCGGTTATATAAATAATATTGGCGGACAAAAAATTGTTGATGAGTTTTACAAGCATAACGGAAATGGAATTAATAATGTGATTTTAAATCTTGCAAAGTCAAATGTTGTAAACTCTATCGGCATTTCATTTCTAATAGAAATCATCGAAAAATTAAATCAATCAAACGGTAAGTTAATATTTTCAAATCTTGATCCATCAATTGAAAAAACTTTTACAATAATGGGTCTATTCCAATTTGCTAAGAAAGCCGAAAACTTGGACGAAGCATTAAAACTAATCTAATCGGGATTGTTTAAAATTATTACTATTAAGAAAGGATTAATTACATCCTGAATGAATGTAATTGAGTATAATAATATAATAGATAAACTTGCCGTTTCAAAAGCAAACTTTGATTATGATAAGGCTTTGATGTATGCTGCGGTTTGTTTGATTCTTGAAACTGAAATCCCGGGAACTCAATTGACTGAACCTAGCAATCAAGAGTTCCCATATTGGATAGCGTTTGATAAGCATACTGAAGTTGGCAGAGCAATAATAATTAAAGCCTCTCATCAAATTAATTTAGATTCATATGCTGGAATGCAGTTAGCTTTTCTGATGGAAGGTTCCTTATGTAATGGAATAATTAAATCGCCGTACTGGAATCATTTTATGAATTGGAAGTTGGATAAGTTGGGGTCAGCAGTTGACCGGTGGGAGGAATTAAGAAATGAAATAATTGAGCTAACAAATTCTAGAGTGGAGATGCTGCTTGAAAAAATTTATAGAATTGAAGAGACACCCCAACTATCTTTATTTTAGTATCTGGTAAGGCTGCTAGGGTTGAAGGATGCTATTTTCATTCGCGACCCTGGTGGTATTTTCTACAAGTAGCATTAGATGCTTTTATTCATTTGGGGAGGATTATTATTAATGAAATCCCCCCCTCCGCCCCTAATGTGAATGAATAAAAAAGCCAGATTAACTCTGGCTTCTGTTTAAAATGATATTGATCCGGAAGAATGAAAGATTTTATTCAATAGATCCGGGGATACTTTTTTAGTATCTATTTTCTTTAATTGTTCTAATCATGCTAAATGTCATTTTCTGATATTTGGTTTCATATTTTACTCAATCAGAAATATGTCAGCGATTGGGAACATCTTTTACACTTGATGATGTCTTTTACATTACTTATTCTGATAGATTGGAGCAAAATAAAATATTGGTAGATGAACAAATTATAGAATTAAATATGCAAATCTTGAGTGAAGTTATTCAGGATATTAGTGGGGGATCAATTGGCCTATTACTTTTAATTAATGAAATTAGCTTAACTAAAGACTTAAACAAGTTACTAGATATTTTGTATAATGATTCGGATATTGAATCAAAAATAATTACCTCTTTTAGCAATCTTGATTTCAATATTAAAGAAACATTACAAAAAATTGTTTGGGAGAAGCCTGAGATATTTAAAGCCAGCAAGGAATTAGAAAATATCTATTTTTCAGGTGTTTGCAATGTAAAACAAATCAAAGATAATTATTATGTTAGAATCGACTCTTGGCTATTGGAGGTTCAAGTAAAAAAATATTGACGATAAACAAAAGAAATGTTTCTATCTTTAAAGAGCTTCTTCCTTATCACAATTCCCTGAACACATCAGCATATAATATCATAATGGAAATAGAAAATTATTTAAGAAATATTTTAATTTCAAAGTTATCAAAATTAGATTATAATGAGCATCCTTTGGAAATATTAGATTGTTTTGGTAAGATAAAATCAACTGAGCAAGGAGATAAGACTTATACTTACAATGAATGGTGTAAACATAAATTATATCAAAACAGGAATGTTTATAATGTTGAATTATTCGAATCCCTATCCTCGCAATTAGACTTAACGGATCTGGAAAATATATTTCTTAGTGAGGATGTTCCAAATAAATATTCAGACCAGAGTTTTTTTAATATATTTAATATCTCAACAGATAGAAATCAATTAATACAATTATTTAAAAGTCTTAAGCAAATCAGGAACCCAATAGCACACAATCAAATAATAGATTTTTCGGTTTTAAAAGATTTGCAAGATATAAAGAATATTTTTTTATTAAAGAAATAATTAATGTAAATAAATCTTCTAAGATTTTTTTTGCCTAGTGCAATATTCACCTGAGTTAAATAAAGTCTGTTAAAATGCAGTTTGATCTGATTCCTAAATATTGGAATAATATTTTTTCGTAGCTTTCGATGAGAATTCTAATAAATAATATGCATGAGTTTAAGTTTAACTGAAAATAGACAAGACTTAAGAACGTTCTGTTAAAACTAGATGAGAATTCGAAAGTGAAGAATAATAATTAAAAAACTTCGCTTTAATAATATTTGTGCGAACTGTTGGCTAAATAAACTGCTCGATTTTGCCAATTACCAGAATTGGTAACACCTTTAATTATAAAAAAACTGCTGTAATACAAAAAGTGTTTTATATCTGATGAAAGATCTAGTAACGACCGAAATGATGATCGGTTCAGAAGCTCCAAAGGGGGATGCTGTACAGTTTATTTGCTGAACCTGATGTCAGACAAGCTTAGAAATCGACTGAGTCAAAGTCTAAATGATTTAACAACAAACCAAAAATTAAAAGAGGAACAAATAGTGATTCTTGGTACTCATCACCTTCATAATACTTCATTAAGTGTCGATCCGATTATTGGTAAATTTACAATAATAGAAAATGACCCGCCCAGTAAAAATCATATCCCAAATTATTCTTGTATGAAGTATAAAAGATTAGAATCCGATGTAGTAATTTTACTTGATTATCAGGATGTCCAGTGGGATGTTAAATCAATTAAATATACGGGCATTTCAAGAGTAAAACATTTGTTATTTATTCTTTCTATAAAAAAATAGTTTTACGTGCGTTTCGTTTTCTCAACCTATCAACGAATACTTATTAAACCACTCTCTTATTTTTAATCCCAATTCTTTGGAAACACTTCTGTTTCCTTTCCCAAGCAGATCCCCCATCTTTACTCCTGATCTTCCAATCTTAATTTCTAATGTAGCTTCTTCATCATTGTAAATAACTTTATAGAAATAGCACTTACCAAGCTTCACATCTTTAATGAAGCTGCGGATGCAGTTCCTCTGTTTAATTGCCCATGATCTCATTTCTGCCGGGGTTTTAAGTGCAGTAATATATTCATTATCCAGCAGTGGAGGAGGAGAAAATTCACTCCCTTTTTTGAGAACAATTATTTTTTCTTTCAGATTATCAGTAATAGATTTTATTTGTGAAAGCATTTCTATCTGCGGAATACTTATGTGCCATTTCTTTGATTGAATAGAAATTTTTTTTAATCTTTTTAATTCGCTCTCATAATTATGAGAGTTCATCAACTCTAGTATGCATTTATTTGAAAGGATGTCAATTATTCCAATATCGGTAGAAACTATTTCCAAAAGTTTTGTATTAATAGATTTTAAATGGGAGAGTATCTTCAATATTTTTTCTTTTGTAACAGAATTAGAGTTTAGAAGTGAATCCCGAAATTCTTTTATATGATTTACTTCTAGTAAATTTGGTTCTATCTTTAAAAATATTTTTACTAACCTTTCACTTCCCGGGAATCCCGCTCTTGCTAAAATCTCTTTCTGTTTATTGGTGATTAAATGCTGAATGTAAGACAAATGATTATAAAAGGAGTAGGAAGGATTTAGATTCTCTATATTGACTATTAAGTAACCAAGTGACGGATTTGTTTTTAAGAGCATCCTGAAATTATCACCGAAATATGTAAGAGCTTTTAGAACCTCCCAGTGTGAATCCTTAAAGATAGTCACATACCTTTCAATATCCTTTGGGATATGATCAAAAAATTCTGATTGTATTAATGAATCCTTATCCGACATATCGGGAACATCATAGATATCATTACTATCATTAATATTTTTATTCTGATTATCTCCCTTCGTTTTGGGAATCTCAATTTTTCGGCTTTTTACGTCTATTGTTGGGTATACTTCAATCCGAAAATTATCATTCGGAGAAATAATAAATGCTCTCCAGTAAGGGTATCCGACTATTATAAATTTATAATCTTCACGAATGAACTCAAATATTTTTGCATCAACAAATTCATCGAAAAATGATTTTTGTTTTTTCTTATCAATTAACTGCATAATCTATATCACTGTGATTAAAATCAATCCTATTATAAAATAAATTAAAATATTTAAGCATCCACAACCTTCTGATTTTTTATTACGAAAGAAAATAAAGTAAACAATTAAAAATATTATCAACATTTCCATGATTTAAAATAAACTTAGTCTAATTTGTTATCGCATCATTTCATGATATTATTTGCTAATAAAAACTATCATTTAATGATACGATTTTATTTTCTTCAGCTGATATTTTTCAACTTAAAAAGGAGAGTTGTATGGAAGAAAAAATTATAAATAATAGTGATGAGATAATAAATGATGATTTGAATCAAATATTCTCAGCAAAAGAGGAATTACCAAGAGTAAATAAAATGGTTAAAAAAAAACTATCAACTTTGGAGTATAATGAACTGCTCAATTATCTCTTTAGACTATATACAAAGCAATTAAGGGATGATTCAATGCAAGTTATTGAATTTCTGGGTTCTGCCTCAGCATATGAGGTTTGTTTTAATAAAAGTAATATAGATTACTGTAAAGATCTTTGCGGATATTTTTTCTTTGATCCGCTTTATTTGGTTCAAATAGTTTATAATGGCAAAAGGTACTTTATTACTTTACAAATAATATTCGAAAATGTAGACCATCGATTGGGTACAAGATGTAATTTTATTAATCTGGCAGATATTCACGATGGAACATTGAATTGTAATGATTTCATAACAGACCTGAGATGTAAAGGCTTACGAAACTCATTTCTTAATAATAAGATATTAACAATTAAAAAAAATCCAGCTTACGGTGAAGATCTGGTAGAATGTTTGAAAGTCACAGAAATAAAAAAGATTTCACTAAAGGATATATTTATACCTCCTTTAAAGAGAGAGCAATTTGATAGGTTTATTAATGCAATACAAAATTGGGAGAATGATAATCTGCCATTAAAGTATTTATTGAACGGACCTCCAGGAACCGGAAAGAGTCAATTAATTAATTCGATAATAGAGGAGACCAAAGGTAAAATAACAGTCTTTATAATGAATAGTATCAACAGAGGAGACGGTAGAGAAATAACCTTTAGCGAAGTATTTGAATTCTGCAGCAGTTTTGAGAAGTGTCTGCTTGTAATTGATGATCTGGATCTTTATTTCTCGGATCGTGAAAGAAATTTTGAGAAAAAGGAATTGCAGTATTTTCTTTCAATTATGGATGGATATTTTCAGAATAATTTGTTTGTTCTTGCTTCAACCAATGATAAGAAAATGGTGGATATTGCCGCATCCAGACCCGGTCGGTTTGACTTAATCCTCGATATTGAAGAAATTAATTCAAGTAATTATCTCTCATTGATATTACGAGAGACCAATGATGAACAGATTATTGATTTTTTCACTCCGGAACTCCTATCCTCTTTTGCTTTGAAGAAAGTAACTGGTGCATATATTGTCAGTTTAATCAAGCAGCTTAAAAGTGTTAAGAAAAATAGAGGTAATATTAGTATAAAAGATTTTGAAGATTATCTGAATTTAACCTACAATGGATTTTATAAGTCGAATGCAGAAAACTTAAAAGCAGTGGGGTTTTAAGAAAAGGAGGGAAGAATGGAAAATTTTAATACGAATTTATTGAAAAGTTATGTCAATGATGAATTGAGGAATTTGTATAAGAAGCATTGGAAAAGTCTTAATGCGGTTTATGAAACAGATATTGAACTCGAAGAACAATCAGCAAATCCATTACTCATTTCAATTGTAAATGAAGAAGAATATTCTAATGCTGATATTCGATTACTTATTTTCGGGCAAGAAACTAATGGTTGGGGGACGGAAAATGGGGTGAACGAAATTGAGAGTATATGTAGGTTGTACGAGGAAGAAATATATTGTAAATATCCTCAGAGGATAGGTTTAACAGGACAATATTGGATAGGTTTTAATAAATTTTTTTCAATGCTTAAAAATAAATATCCATCTAAAAATGTATATCCAATATGGAATAATATTATTAAAATTGGCAAAAATGATGGTAAAGGACGTCCATCAGATATTATTTATAATATTGAGCGGAATAACTTTCCAGTCATTAAAGAAGAGGTTCGTATTCTGAAACCCCATATAATATTATTCTTAACTGGTCCCAATTATGATGAAATAATCAAGAACATTTTTGGGGAAATTAATTTTATGGGTATTCCTCCATTTACATCGAGGCAATTATCTCGTTTATTTTTGGAAGATGTAGAATATTCGTTTCGTACTTATCATCCAAATTATTTATTAAGAAATAATATTGATAATTATTTTACTAAAATTCTTGAAAAAATCTCAATTATCTGAAATAAATCAGTGACTGATCTATGATACAATCCAAAGACTTCCTAAGACAGTCTGAAATTCTCTCTTATTGCTTGAATGGAGCTAAGTTTTCCAAAGCCGATTTTGCTGAAATTTATAATGTTACTGAACTGACGATTAACAGAGACCTTAAAACACTTAGGTCAAACGGAATACAGATTACCAGTCGGAAGGGGAAAGTATATTTATTTGAAAAACCCGCCAAGGATTTATTAGTTAAATATGCTGCAGAATATTTACCAATCAAACTTAATTCTGAATTACTTTTTTCACAGCTAAAAACATTCGGAAAGTCGGTAGTAAACTTCTATCCATATTTAATATTGATATCCAAAGCAGTGGACGAGAAAAGATTTATTAGTATACGTTATAAGAGATTATATGATAATATGATTCTTAATTACCGGATAAAACCGATTAGGTTAGTTCAGTCCGGTTACAACTGGATCTTACAAGCAATTAAAGAAAATGAAAAGTCCGCAAAATCGTTCTACATAAGCCGGATAGAAAATCTAATAATTCACGATGAAAAGTTTAATCTGATTTCCATAGCCGATAGTTCAACTAAAAAATATGATATTGTCTTTAAATTCAGTCCAGATGTTGAAGATGAAATAATCTATAAAATCTGGTTCGATGAATTTGACTTAACTAAAGATTCTAAAGGATTTATTACACTTAGAACTTCTCAGGAGATCACAAATAAATTAGCTTCCTGGTGTATAAGCTGGTGGGATATGATAGAGATAGTTAAACCCAATAAATTGAGAATTTACATTAAAGAAATGATCAAGTGTTTTTCTGAATCTAATTTCTAAATCTTTAGTATATCTGGATAGGTCCGGGTATTCCTACCTTGATTGATGGTACTTTTTTATTTTCGTTGCGAGCCAACGGGGTATCAATAATTTTTGTTCATAAAACACCGATCTATAAAAATCGGAGTTAGGTTCACTCAACCAGATACCGTTTAAACGCATTTTAAAACCCGCCATGGCACAATCGTACTCTCTCCCGACAAAAAATATATACCCTAAAAACAAAGAGGGTTTAAAAACGATTTATCGGTAAAAATATTATTTACATGAATCCTACCAGAATATAAAAGGTTAATATTCTGCATAGGTATAATTGTAAAATGAGGAGATAATTATTGTTGAGACTAAAATTAGATCACGTGTAATATAAAACCTTGAAGAACGATTACACAATCCTTTTCCAGAAATTTATACAAATCCAATTGAGTTACTGAAACATGATAGATATGAATTTAAACGTAAGTTAGGTCAGTATAAATCTACTGGCAGTCTAAACGGTGCAGAAGAAAGTCATAAATAATATATATGATTATCTGGGAAATGGTGTAAAAAATCACGATCCTTAAAAATTCTGATCTTTTAAGGCAAAATTATTCTTGTAGTTTATATCTATAATAATTATGTCTCATATTAAAAATGTGAGTCATAAACTCACATATCAGATATAGAATATAATTTTAATAATGTTTTATAGGAGTAGTGTGAGCTTATACCTCACATCTCAAATATGAAAAAACATATATCATATCGTTCATCAGAATTGCTAAACCAGCTTATTCAAAAGGATTTACAATTCTTCAGTCTAAGCGATGCAATGAAAATTCTCAGTTCAAGTGAACCGGATGCAGTACGCCAATTGCTTGCTGACATGGCGAAGAGGGAATTGCTTTTACGCATCAAGGAGAACTTTTATTTGAAACTGAAGAAGGTAATTTCACAGAATTTATAATTAGACTTCCAAAAAATCAAAAAAAGTAAATTTTTATGAAACCTATAATTCCCAAAATATTAGTAGTTGATGATGAACCAGATTTAGAGATATTAATCAAACAAAAGTTCAGAAAAGAAATTAAAGAAGGCAAGTATAATTTCACTTTTGCCGGCAACGGTGTGCAAGCGCTTAATAAATTATCAGAGGATCCGGAAATTGAACTTGTGTTAACTGATATAAATATGCCGGAAATGGATGGCTTGACTTTACTTGCTAAAATTAAAGAGTTAAAGAATCCAATTTTACATTCAGTTATTGTTTCGGCTTATGGTGATATTCATAATATTCGAACTGCAATGAATGGCGGGGCTTTTGATTTTGTTGTGAAACCAATTGATTTCACCGATATGGAAATAACTATTAATAAGGCACTTTATAATTTGGATACATTTAAGAAAGCACTGAAATCCCGTGATGAATTAATTGCTGTAAGAAAAGAACTTGAAGAAGCTAGAGCATTGCAATTATCAATGCTGCCAAAATCAATTCCGCAAATTGATGAAATTAGTCTTGCTGTATTTATGGAAACAGCAAGTGAAGTTGGCGGTGATTATTATGATTTTTCTTTGAAAAAAGATGGATCATTTAATGTGGCAATTGGAGATGCAACTGGACATGGCATGAGAGCCGGTATTATGGTTGCGGTAATGAAAACTCTATTTATTACAAATTCTACCCACCATGATCTTGAGGACTTTTTCAATCTTGCGAATAAAGCAGTCAAATCATTAAATCTTGGTAGAATGATGATGGCATTTGCACTTCTGAATATTAAAAAGAATCGTGTACAGTTTGTTAATGCCGGAATGCCTCCAATTTTTGTTTATAATAATTCAAGTAAAAATGTTTTAGAATTTGAAAATCATTTTATGCCTCTAGGTGCAATGGTTGATTCGATTTTCAAAATAACAGAATTTGATGTTAGTAGCGGCGATACAATATTAATCCTTAGTGATGGTTTACCAGAATTACAGAACGAGTACAGCCAGCAGTTTAATTACAAAAATGTAAAAGAAATATTTGAAAAAATTGCCGGGGATGAACCTGAAAGCATAATCGAGCAATTGAAAAATTCTGTAACTGAATGGAAATGCAAAAATGAACACGAAGATGACATAACCTTTGTTGTTATTAAAATAAAATAAGTAAAATATTTTTTTGTTTGAGTTAATAATCAATTAATAATAAATAGGAGGTAAAATGAAATTCAGCACAAGTGAGATTTACAATGCAGCCGTAATTTCCTTTAAGGGAAAATTAATGGGAGGTCCGGAGTCTCAGGAATTTCATGATCAGCTTTCTGCTTTTATAGGAGTAGGGAAGAAAAATATCATAGTAGATCTTAGTGATGTTAAGTATGTAAACAGTTCCGGATTAGGAAATCTTGTCAGAGGATTCAGCTCCGTAAAAGAAGCCGGTGGGCAATTAAAATTAGCCGGTGTTAGCGATAAAGTGGAAGGAGTTTTATCTATTACTAAATTACTCAGCGTCTTTGAATTATTTAATAATGTTGAAGATGCTGCTAAAAGTTTTCAATAAGTAATTTAATTACCTTATTATTTATATAATGAAATTATCTTATTGATATTAATAATTAATTAATATCAAATGTAAAAGCCCGGTTTAATTCGGGCTTTTTTATTTTAGCAGATGTTAAACGAGAAAGAAGAACGGGTTATGGTTGGTATATGTACGAACCGCAGAAAGTGTTGGATTATTATTATGAAGTATATCCTAATAAGGGTAAATGATTAGTAAAGTGATAATACTAAACTTAGTTTTTATTTTATCAATAGTAGTTTTTTAGTTTGTAAATGATCTTTAGTCTGTAATTGATAGAAATAGATACCGCTGCTGAAATTTTTACTGTCAAAAATTGCTTCATACCTTCCGGCATTTTTTTCTGTATTTACCAACGTAGCAATTTCTTTTCCTAAAATATCAAATACTTTGAGTGTTACTAATCCGCTTATCGGCAACTGATAAATAATTTTTGTTGTTGAGTTAAAAGGATTCGGATAATTTTGTTTCAAGTCATAATTCGTGATATCAATATTATCGGCAGTATCTAATGGAACAATAAAGTCAACCGCGTTTGACCAATCAGACCATTTCAAATTATGATCGCGGTATTTAACTCTATAGTAGTAATCTTTTTCATTTAGGAATAACGACCGGTTGAAAGAGAGTTTTGTTAGATCTATTCCATCATTCAAATTAATAGGATTGTTATCAGAATCAACTCCATAAATATTTTTCCAATGAAACAATGAATCTACCAAAGTACTATTAAAGTTTTTATCATCTGTTAATTGAAACCGGACTGTCATTATAGAGTCCGAACTGATAGGAGTTGTCTTAAATATTATTGAGCTGTTGGTGAATTCTGGTGCCATTGCAATAGGCTTATCAGGTTCTTGCTGATTTATTTTTTTATACCAGCTATCCATTAATTCCGAATTTCTACTTTTACTAAGATTACCTAAACTGTACAGATATGACTGAAAAGTTTTTTCAGCAACATCAATTTCAATAATTTGGTAGATATAATGGTCAAGAGAAATGTGAACTTCATGAAAATCAAAATTCTGGAATGCACCCCAACGGTCTATTGGTCCACCGCCACCGCCACCGCAAACTATCCTAAAATCTCCTTGTGAATTCTGAGTTTCGGATTCAATCGTTCCTCTTTCAAAACCGTGTGTGTGTCCATATGAGAGCTGTACTACTTTTGAATATTTTTTTAGAATCGGTATTATTTGATTCCGGACATAAATTGATCCACCGTCGGACATCCCATCACCCCATAGTTCCGATACCGGGAAATGATGAACAATAATAAAGACAAAATCAATTGATGTGTCAGTTTCAATTTCGGTTAATTTTTTTTCTAACCAATATTTTTGATGAGTGCGGCGTGAGTTTGTTAGATTAGAATTTAATCCTATGATTGCAGTATTAGCAATATTCATCGACCAAAATCTTTCAAAGAGAGGATCTGATTTTGGGAAAGCAGAAAAATCATCATACTTCATATAAGTGAAGTAATTATTGTCATCTCCCTCATGATTTCCGGGTATGCTCATAGTTGGAATATAAGGTGAGATCGGAGATAGTGGTGCAAAATATTGGTCGGTCCATTGTGTAATATCATAGCTGGAAACAACAAGATCACCGGAATGAAGAATGAGATTAACTTTATTGTAATAATTGTCACCATATAATTGAATCATTTTCTTTTTTACTTCTTGTATTAATTTCACAGCCATAGTAGTATCGTTTGCGTGTGTATCACTTAACAGTAAAAATCTTAACTTTCCGTTGTAATCATTTGGAGGCAGCGTTTTAAAAGAATATACAGAAGAAGACCCACCACCGCTGATCACTTTATAAAAATATTCTGTGTTCGGTTGAAGTCCGGTTAGTTTTACAGTATGCCAAATGTAAGGTTCAAGTACTATTTCGGAAGTTCCGGTTTCGGATTGTCCTAATGATGTTGTATTTCCGTATTCTACTTTCGTTCCGGTTTGAGTAGAATCGTGCCAGCTGATGTAAATCGAATTTTCTGTTGGTGATTGTAAATAAGGAGTGAATAATAGCAGTTTTGAAACATGACCAAATCCACCTAAGGAAAGTATTTCATCTGGAGATAATGCATAATCCCAAATAGCAATTTCAGCACAATCGATATCGCCATCTTCTCCATTTTCATCTGCAAAAAGTAGTAAAATATTATCAAGTGCAAATCTGCCATCGATAGTTTGAACAAAACCGTTAACAATCAAATGACCATCAATATAATAATTTAATTGAGTACCATTTTTTACAGAAACTATTAACCGATACCATTCATTAGGTTTTATCCAGAAAGTAGAATATCCTGTTGCTTGCACACCAACAAATCCGCTCGGATTTATAAAACATTCAGCATCATTTGTATTAGTTGGATTTGTTTGGAAAAGACTGACCCAATCAGAATTTTCAGAAATTCTAAAATCGATCTGGAGAGAATATTCGTTAACCTTGGAGCCGCCACCGTTTGGAAGAATTCCATGGTGCATTTTATAATAACTTCCTTTACCAATCTTTACCGCACCATTACCATAATCAGGTCCATCAATAGACGAATGTGTGCCTACAAGTTCTAAATCATTTCCCAAGTTGGATTTTGTAAGATTATCCAAATCATCAAATTTCCACAAACCTTTTGGATTTAGTGTTTGTGTATAGAGCTGAGTTTGCAGTAAAAAGTATAAAATACTTACTAATAATATTTTTATAGATTTTTTCAAACTATCTAATGCTTCTTTCTAATTATCTAATTACAAAAATAATGATTTTTATTATGATTGTTTTGTTTCTTATCGATATCCGTATTAATCTATAATGACAGATATATTCTTATTGTGGTTAAGTATTTCAACGTTCATTTTATTATTTTTCATTTCGAAAAGCATCATAGAAAATTTGCTGAAATAAGTATGATTATTTATTGTCTCTAGTGTTCCGAGTAAAATAATTTACCAATCGATAGGATTTTCCTTATGCTATATAAACATGAAAGTAATTTATTTAACCGAAGAAATAGTTCCTGATGAAATCTATGATGCGTTCTCCATCCTATTTATTTATAGTTTTCTCTATTTTGATGTTTTTAATTTTTATAAGCTGTCAAGAAGATGAAACACCGATCGAACCGAAAAATCACAAACCAACTATTACTAAACTTACCGCTACTCCGGATTCCATTTTAGTTAACAAACTATCTTTATTAAAATGTATTGCTAATGATGAGGAAAAAGATAAATTATCTTTCCGTTGGTCATCAAAACTGGGAAAATTTATAGATGGTAATGAAGGTGATTCAGTAATATGGAAAGCTCCTTCAAATACCGGTTTAGATACAATTAATATTACTGTAAGCGATGGTAAAGAGAATGTAACCCAATGTATTGAAATATTTATCGGTGATATTCCATCAAAACCAGTTCTTTTATATCCAACAGCTAATGAAGAGAATATCAAATTATCAGTACAATTATCTTGGACAGAAATCGAAAATGCAGATAGTTATCATCTGCAATTTTCATTAAATAACAATTTCAAATCGTTATTAATAAATAAATATGGATTGACGAATGTAATAGAACAATTAACTGGATTAAGTGCTAATACAAATTATTACTGGCGTGTTAGAAGCAAAAACATTTTTGGATATTCAGATTGGTCAACTGTCTTTTCATTTAAGACATTTTCACAACCCTCTGCACCAATTTTAGTTTCACCAAAAAATTCTTCCAGCAAAATTAATCTCGCACCGGAATTTGTCTGGAATAAAATATATAATGCAGATAATTATATACTTCAGATATCATTAAACGATACATTTACAAATCTTGTAGTAAATCAAAAAGGGATTATTGACACAAGTAAAAGAATTTATGGATTAGAATATTTCACTACTTATTATTGGAGAGTTAAAGCAATAAACTCTTGTTGTGATTCTGATTGGTCAACTATATATACATTTTCAACCAAAGGAGTTGCACCGCTGCCTCCTATTTTATTGTCTCCGGAATTTGTAAAGATTGGTGTAGATAAGTCAACAAAATTATATTGGCAAGAAAGTGAACATGCTGAAAACTATACCCTTCAAGTTGCAGAGGATAGTTTGTTTTCTAAAATATTTTATGAAGAAAGTGGATTGATTGAAAAAAGTAAATTGATTAGTGGTATGAAAAACACCCAAAAATATTATTGGCGTGTAAAAGCTGAAAATAATTACGGTTCATCTGATTGGTCAAGAACGTTTACATTTACAACGTTGCTTCCTCATCCTACATTAACCTTACCAATAAATAATGCTTTAGATTTATCACCATCACCAGTACTTTCTTGGGATAAAATAGAAGACGCTGAAAGTTATGCCTTACAAATATCAACAGATAGTACATTCTCTAAAATAATTTATTATGAAAGAGATATAACCGAGAACAATAAACAAATCAATGGATTGAATACTTTCACAAAATATTATTGGCGTGTTAATGCATCAAATAAAAATGGTTTATCAGAGTGGTCCAGAGTTAATTCCATAAATGTTACCGGATATTTTTACAGAGGGTACGATTATGGAAATCAAGCACTTTTTAATCCAGCATATGTACTATTAAGCGGCGGTTTTGATATGATTCAAGTGGGTAATAGGAGAAATATTAAAGATTTTCCTTACAACATTGCTGTAAAAAATATCTGGAAGAATTTATCTGATCCCTTTACACCTATCAATAATTATGGCTGGTGGAACTTCATCAAAGATCAAGTGCTGCCGCTTTCGTTAAACAAAAAGAATGCACAGTTCTGGCCTAATTATACTTTGCACCTTATAGGGGGCGGAATGGAATATGCTGCTTTGGAAGAGTGGTTTGAATACAATAAATATCCGTACCCGGAATGGCTCTCAGCTTTTACAATAATGTCTTATCACTTAATAAACGAAGTTGCAGAAAACGGAACACATGTTGGTGATGATGTAGATCCAATAGCCGATATTTACATTTTTGATATTGGAGGAATATTATTATTTACTTCGAAAAGTGTTAGAAGATTTTTTGCTGAAGATCTCAATTTAGCAGATTGGTCTCAACAACCCTCTTTCTCAGTACGGAATGGAGAATTGCATAACAACGGGCAATTTTTTTCTGTCAAATGGAAATTTCCTTTTTCAGATTCATGGCACGCATTCTACTATTTTGGCACTAATGGTGTTGGAGGATTATCGTACAAATTTAAAGATGGTACTGGATTATCTTTAGGATTAGGATTAGCTGCAAGTGATTTGATCTTACTTGATGAGAAGACGAATAAAAAAACTTTAGGTTTGGTTGGCAATTTCGGATTCTTTTATGATAAAAATAATTCTTTACTGGCAAGTATTGCCGTTACCATTAAAACAGATTACATGATCAATGTGAATATTTATCCCGGTTTAATTAAAATTGGTGATATCTCGCCCGGTATTTGGGGTGCATACAGCCAGGATAAAAATGTAATCCTCGGTTTTTCGTTTTCGTGGCTGCCGTTTGGTTTTGCACAAAGTACAAGATAAATTGAAAATATTAATCAATATTTTTGTAATTAAATTATAAGCTTGTGAGTAGAGAATTGATATACAAGAAATCATTTCGTTATTGAATTCGTATTAAATAAAATTAATAGTGTGTTTATTAATAATATTAAATTGTTAATTTCATGGAGAAAAATATAATGATACAAATGAAATTGAAAAAATCTAAATCTTGGAGACAGATTTTTATTGTTATTACCGTTTTGATAGGGTTAAATTCAATTACTCAAGCACAATATCAGCCAACCCCCAACGACACATTGAAATCGATTACTGTTCATACAGATAACCGAATAACTCTCAAAATTTATGCACCACTTGCAGAAGATGTAAAAATTGGTGGCACTGATATTCCTGACAATTTAAGAAATGTAAAGATGATGAAACAAGAAAACGGAGTTTGGGTAACTACAATTGGTCCACTCGAGCCGGGTGCTTACCGTTATAATTTTATTGTTGATAAAGTTTCTGTTATCGATCCACGCAATCCATTAACAAGTGAATCTAATACTAACACATGGAGTTTGTTTTATCTGCCCGGTGCATACTTTATGGAACTCAGGGATGTTCCTCATGGTACAGTATCGGAAGTAACATATTTTTCAAAATCACTGAATCGATTTAGAAGAATGCATATTTACACTCCTCCTGGATATGAATTGGATAATAATAAATATCCAGTATTTTATTTATTACATGGTGCATTTGATTGTGATGATTCTTGGAGTTCAGTCGGACGTGCCGGAATTATACTTGATAATTTAATAGCAGAAAAGAAAGCAATTCCAATGGTTGTTGTAATGCCAGCTGGTCATACCGGTCCATTTATGTTCGGCGCACCTCGCGATTCTTCAAAACCAATAGTGGATGAATTTCTTCTGGATTTTGCAACTGATATCAAGCCGTATGTTGAAGAAAAATATCGTGTTTTAACTGATAGAAAGAATACTGCAATTGCCGGTTTATCAATGGGTGGTGCGCACACTCTAAATATTGCAATTCCTAATCTTGATGATTATTCCTATTTCGGTGTATTTAGTTCTGGTGTTTTTGGAATTGTAAGAAACAATGGAATGTTTGGTAATGATTCTGGTCCAACCTGGGAAGAAATTAATAAGATTATGCTCAATGATGAAGAATTAAAAAAGAATCTTAAACTTGTCTGGTTTGCTACTGGAAAAGATGATTTTCTTTTAGAAACTTCACGCGCTACTGTTGAGATGTTAAAAAAATATCATTTCAATGTTGTCTATAAAGAAACATATGGCGGACACACATGGGCAAACTGGCGTGAATATCTTTATGAATTTTCTCAGCTTCTTTTTAAATAGTTTCTAGATTGGGATAAATATTTTTTTGTATTAACTACCCAAACGGGTTGGTATTTTAACATTGCGGATTAATTTTAATCAATTGAGGGATTCAATAGTACAACAAGTCCATTAATTTATCTCTTTAAAACTTTACTTATAATATCTCGTCCTAATATTATCAACATGGGGGGGGGATTTATGAGAAAAAGTATATTATACTTTTTACCAATTTTTTTAACCATATCTATTAGTCATGCCAATACATCTAACAACACATCAACAAAACAATTACCAGCAGTAAGAGTTCAAGAAAAAATTGTTATTGATGGTATTCTTTCTGAAAATATTTGGAAAAGACCGGGTTTCACCGGTTTAGTTCAGCAAGAACCAAGTCAAGGTTCTCCGCCATCACAAAAAAGTGAAGTATGGTTTGCTTATGATGATGAAGCATTCTACTTCGCTGCAAAATATTATGATAATAATCCCGACTCGATTGTTGCCCGATTAGTTAGACGCGATTTTATTTGGGGTGATCCTTCAGATGGTTGCGTCCTTTATCTCGATTCATACCGTGATAAAAGAAACGGTTACTTCTTTTATGTTTCTGCTGCCGGAACACTTGCTGATGGATTAATTGAAAATGATGTCAAACAACCTAATGATCTTACCTGGGATGCCGTTTGGGAAGGGGTCCCTTTCATCGATAAAGATGGTTATTCAGTAGAAATGAAAATTCCATATTCCCAACTTAGATTTAAAGAAGGTGATGACCAGCAATGGGGGATTAACGTTGAAAGATATATCAGCCGTAGAAATGAAACAGATATGATTGCATACACACCCCGAAATGAAAATGGATTTGCTTCGAGATTTCCTGATCTGGTTGGTATTGAAGGGATAACACCTTCTGCTCGTTTTGAAACTTTACCATACATTACCGGAAAAGCAGAATACATTGGTAATAATCCTAACGATCCATTTAATCCAGGACAAAAATATTTACCCGGTTTTGGTTTAGATGTTAGAGCCGGACTCGGAAGCAGTTTAACATTGAATGGAACAATCAATCCGGATTTTGGACAAGTAGAATTAGATCCAGCTATTGTTAACTTATCTGATGTTGAATATTCATTTCAAGAGAAACGTCCGTTTTTTACGGAAGGTGTGAACATCTACCGCTTTGGTAACGGCGGCACAAATAATAATGTATCATTCAACTGGCCGGGTGTAAATATTTTTTATAGTAGAAGAATTGGAAGAGCGCCTCAAGGCAGTTTGCCTGATTTCGATTATGCTGATATTCCAAGCGGAACACATATACTTGGTGCAGCAAAAGTTTCTGGAAGAATTCTTGGTGAATGGAAAATAGGAACTATTCATGCTCTCACGCGTAGAGAATATGCTGATATAGATTATCAAGGTAGTCGTTCGAGTGTTGAAATAGAACCATTAACATATTATGGAGTTTTAAGAACACAACGAGATTTTAATGATGGTGAACAAGGCATCGGAATCTTATCAACATTTACTAACCGGTTTTTTAAGGATAATAATTTATTGTACAATGTTAATAAAGATGCTTTTGTTACCGGTGTTGATGGATGGACGTTTTTAGATAGCGATAGAACTTATGTATTAACCGGCTGGGTTGGATTATCACGCGTTAGTGGTGATAAAGATAGAATGATTTCACTTCAGCGTAGTTCCGGACATTATTTTCAACGTCCTGATGTTGATTATTTAGGAGTTGATACGAATGCAACATCAATGACCGGTTATGCCGGTAGATTTATGATTAATAAAAACCGGGGTCAATTTAGTTTTAATGCTGCAGTCGGATTTTTAAGTCCAAAATTTGAAGTTAATGATCTCGGTTACGGATCATATAGTGATCTTATCAACGGTCATTTCTTTATGACTTACAGATGGAATGAACCAACATCAATTTATCAATGGGCTGGTATAAACGCTGCTACTTATGTTAATTATGATTTCGGCGGTAATAAAACAACACACGGATATTTTATCGGGTCATACATTACACTTAGGGATATTTATTACGGCGGTAATATTAATATGACTTACAATCCATATACTTTTAATTCACGACGGACAAGAGGCGGTCCACTCACACTAAATCCAATTAGCCGTACATTTAATTTAAATCTGTTTACGGATAATCGTCAATGGTGGGTATTAAATGTCGGCGGTAGTTTAAGAAACAGCGATGAAGTTGATTCAAAATATTTATATACTTATTTAGAGTTTAAGGTATCTCCAACTTTAACCGTTTCTGTTGGTCCCGAATTATACAAAGATAATTATAAAGCACAGTGGGTAACATCTTTTGCAGATGAAACTGCAGATGATACTTATGGAAGACGATATGTTTTTGCTAATATGGATCAGACTACATTTGCAGCAGAAATTAGAGCTGATTGGATATTGAGTCCAAAACTTAGTTTTCAAGTTTTTCTTCAACCATTGATAGCTTCAGGAAATTATCATGACTTTAAATCACTCCAAAAACCAAAGACTTTTGATTTCGTAAAATTTGGAGAAGATGGATCATCAATTGAAGAAGTAATAACTGAAAGCGGTGATAAATTATACACTTTGGATCCGGATAGTGACGGACCATCTAATCCTCGCACAATTGGTAATCCGGATTTTAATTATATCTCTTTAAGAGGCAGTGCAGTATTGCGCTGGGAATATTTACCAGGTTCTGCATTATATCTTGTTTGGACTCAGAGCCGGCAAGATGTAGATCCATCTGGTCAATTTCAATTCGGTAATTCTATGAATCGTCTTTTTGAAGTGAAGCCGGATAATATTTTTATGCTGAAACTTACTTACTGGTTTGGAATGTAAACTAATTTAAAAAATTTATCCCGGTTGTGGCTGCATAGCCGGGTTATCTTTTCAATTATTGATTTTTAAATTGTTTCTGTTTTGTTCCTTCATAACTATCAATTTGTACAAGCACACCCTCAAGTTTTCCGTTTACCAAAGGAATTCTTCTAGTCGTTTTTAAACCGATACTTTTTCTTAATGTTGGATCACCAGTATAAATAAAAGCTGAAGTACCGTTACATTTTTGTTTTAAAAAATCTCCTAATTCTTTATAAAGTATTTCAACTTCTTCTTTTTCACCAAGTCTTATACCGTAAGGTGGATTTGTAATCAAAGTACCATTTTCAAATTTTGATATATCCTGAAATGGCCGGCATGTTAAAGAAACATTTTCAGAGAATGGAAGTCGTGCTAAATTTTCTCTTGCAGTCTGCAACATCTTCTGTGATTTGTCACTTCCGTAAATTAATCCTTTTGGCAAAGGACGTATATTTTTATCAGCATCTTTTTTTACTTCTACCCAGATATTTTTATTAAAATCCGGTAAATGAAAAAAACCAAAATTTGTTCTTAGTTTCTGCGCCGGAATATTACAATAATGCATTAAAGCTTCAGAAATAATTGTGCCGGAACCGCACATACAATCTAATAGCGGTTTTTCACCATTCCATTTACTTAAACGGATTATTGCAGCCGCCAATGTTTCTTGCATTGGTGCTTCACCGGCTAATAATCTATAACCTCTTTTATGCAGTGATTCACCCGACGTGTCTAAACTTAATATTGCATGATCTTTTTCTATGAAAAGATTAAATCTTACATCCGGATTCACAGTATTTACATCTGGCCGTCTTCCTTTAGTTATACTTCGGAAATAATCTGCAATGCCGTCTTTAAGCGCTTGTGAAGCATATAAAGAATTACTAATTCTACTTTTTGTAACAGATGAAGTTATTGCAAATGTCTGATCAATGGAAAATAGTTTTTCCCATTTAATTTTTTTTGCAATCCTTTTCAAATCATTACCATTGTAGCATTTGAAACTAATTAAAGGAGCAAGCACACGCGAAATTAATCTTGAAGTGTAATTTATTTTATAAAGTGTTTTTTGATCAGCCTGAAAATAAATTCCTCTGTAAGCAATTCTTGTATTTTTTGCACCAAGTTCAATCAATTCCTCTTCACAAATGGATTCCATCATTCCGGGTACTTGGGCAAAATATTCATTGGTCGATTGATAAATAAATTCTAACACAATTCCTTCAAGTAATAACATTAATATTTTTTCAAATCAAACATACAAATAATTCCAAATTGCACATTTCATTAATTTTAAGCTATAAATAGTAATTTACTGCTATTGACGTAATATGTTGAAAACCCTATATTGCAATCGATTGCGGGAACGTTTGATATGAAACATGCTACAATTAATGATATTGCCAGAAAATTACATATCTCATCTTCAACAGTATCGCGTGCATTGAGCGATCATCCTGATATTAATAAAGAGACAAAACGAAAAATTAAAAAGATAGCTGATGAATTAAATTACGTACCGAATCCAATTGCAAGAAGCTTGAAAAAAAATAGAACTAATGTAATTGGTGTCATAGTTCCAGAAATTAAACACGATTTTTTTTCTTCTGCTATTAGCGGAATAGAAGAAGTTGCTTACCAATCTGGTTATACTATTATTCTTTCACAATCAAACGAAAGTTTTGAAAGAGAGATTATTAATGCTAATGCATTGATTAATCAAAGAGTTGCCGGACTAATAGTATCCATATCGCAGAAGACACAAAATGGAAAACATTTTCAAAAATATATAGATCGGGGTATACCTCTAGTTTTTTTTGACCGAGCTTGTGATGATGTAAATGCAACCAAAATAATTATTGATGATGAAAAGAGTGCATACGATGCGGTAAATTATCTAATAGAAAGAGGATTTAGAAAAATTGCTCACTTTGCCGGACCGGATACTTTATCGATTTGTCAAAAAAGATTAGCCGGTTATAAAAAGGCTTTAACAAATGCTAATATTTCTGTTGTTACAGATTTAATTTGTTATGGCGGACTTCATGAAACCGATGGATATAATTCTATGAGTTATTTAATTGAAAATAAATTGATACCCGATGCAATATTTGCTGTGAATGATCCAGTTGCAATCGGTGCATTTCAAAAAATTAAGGAAGCCGGACTTAAAATTCCTGAGGATATTGCAATAGTGGGTTTTTCAAATAACAAAATTACAAGTATTGTAGATCCGCCATTAACTACTGTTGAACAACCATCTTTTGAAATGGGTAAAAGAGCTGCAGAAGTAATTATTAATATGATCGAGAAAGAAGAAAAGATTAAAGAGACAATAATACTTGATACAAAACTTATTGTACGAGCATCAACATAAAACGGTTTAAATATTTTTATTAAACAAAACAACATATAAGTAAAAAGGAAAACTTATGGAAACCATAGGACTAACTTTTATTGATTGGGCAATTATACTGATCTACTTTGCATTTGTACTCGGTATCGGTTTCTATCTCCGTAAATTCACAACAAGTGAAGAAGATTTTTTTCTTGCCGGCAGAAAAAACTCTTCCTGGGTAGCCGGGCTCGCATTTTTATCGGCTAATCTTGGTGCTCTTGAACTTCTTGGAATGACCGGAAATACTTTTAAGTACGGTATGTATGTCGCACATTTTTATTGGATAGGTGCAATACCGGCTATGATTTTTCTTGGTATCTACATGATGCCATTTTATTACAGCAGTAAAATAAAATCAATACCGGGATATTTAAAATTACGTTTTGATGAAAAGACAAGAGTATTAAATGGAATTTCTTTTGCAATAATGACTCTGCTTGTTTCCGGAATTAATCTTTATGCAATGGCATTGGTACTCCATACTTTTCTTGGCTGGAATTGGGATGTAAGTATGTGGGCATCTGCAATTACAGTTGCAGCATATGTAACACTTAGCGGATTAATGTCGGCAATCTTCACAGAAATAATTCAATTCTTTTTAATTTGGTTCGGATTATTCCTTGTATCAATTCTTGGTATTATTGAAATTGGAAGTCTCGATCAAATTCTCAATCGTCTTCCCGAATCGATGAATACACTCTGGTCAACTTCTGGTGATCCAACAATGAATGGAATGTTAATTCATTGGAGTGGAATCATATTAGGATTAGGATTTGTTCTTTCATTTGGATATTGGACAACAGATTTTCTTGTAGTACAAAGGGCATTTTCTGCAAAAGATCTTCGTTCTGCCCGAATGACTCCTATGTTAGCATCATTTTTTAAAATGGCTCTTCCATTTATTGTGATCTTAGCCGGGTTAATTGCAATTGCACTTTCGAGCGATCCAGACAGCGGATTTAAATTACTTGAAGATGGAGGGCAAGTAAATTACGATTCGGCACTACCGATGTTAATTAAAAGATATTATCCTACTGGACTTGTTGGGCTTGGTGTAACAGCATTGCTTGCCGGTTTTATGGCCGGACAAGCTGGGAATATTAGCGCCTTCAACACTGTGTGGACTTATGATATTTATAAATCAGTCTTAAATAAAAAAGCATCAGATCAGCATCTTTTATGGATGGGACGTGCATCAACAATTGCTGGAGTAATAATTTCTCTTGGCACAGCATATTGGGCAAAAAGTTTTCCAAGTATTATGGATTATATGCAAGCAATATTTTCTTGGGTAAATGCTCCGCTCTTTGCAACAATGCTGCTTGGTATGTTCATTTGGTGGATTACTCCGAATGGTGCTTTCTGGGGTTTAGTTGCGGGTATGTTATCGTCATTTTTTATGTGGATGGGTGTAAAATTTCAATGGTTTAACGAAAGTATAATTACGATGACTTCAGTTCAAAGTGATATGGCTGCAAATTTTTGGCGTGCGTGGTGGGCTTGGGTTATCTGCTTCGTTCTAACTATTGTTATTAGCTTGTTTACTAAGAGAAAATCAAAAGAATCTTTAGTTGGATTAGTTAAAGGATTAACCGAAGAAAAACACGATGAACATTTACCATTTATTAAAAAACCTGAATTTGTTGCAATAATTTCATTTGTAGTTTTTGTTATTCTGAACTTATTATTCTGGTAAAGTTAAGTTTATTAAAATTAATAGGAGAAAATTTATGAAGCCGATCTGGTTCTTTGTCGGATTAATTTTGATGGCGATAGGCGCTCTGATTTTACTTACAGGTTTATATCAATTGGTATATCCGCCTGAAATAAAAACTGTTTTAAGTGAAACTCATCCCGGTATCTGGTGGGGAGCTGTGATGATTGCATTCGGATGTTTGATGTATTTTAAAAATAAAAATAAAACTGTATGAACGATATGTTATTAAGTGAAAAAATCGAAAAAGTATTTTTTGATAATTTTAAAGAAAATCCTCTCGTAGTCCGTTCACCAGGCAGAGTTAATTTAATTGGTGAGCATACCGATTATAATAACGGATTTGTTCTTCCGGCAGCAATAGATAAAGCAATTTATTTTGCTGTCACTCCGCGCAATGATAATCGATCTATTCTTATTTCATATGATTTAAACGAAAGACATGAATTCGATTTATCGAATCCCAAATATTCAGAAAAACACTGGCCTAATTATTTGATGGGTGTTGTTGATCAATTAAATAAAAGAGGATCCAATTTAAAAGGATTCAATTGCGTATTCGGCGGAGATATTCCGATTGGTGCTGGTTTGTCATCATCTGCTGCAATTGAAGGAGGTTTGGCATTTACGTTAAATCATATTTTCAATTTGGGACTCGATAAGCTCGAGCTGGTTAAACTTGCACAAAAAGCTGAAAATGAATTCGTTGGTGTTAAATGCGGAATTATGGATCAATACATTAACATATTCGGACACAAAGGAAATGTCCTTAGAATTGACTGCAGATCGTTAGAGTACGAATACTTTCCTTTCGAATTTGATAATATTTCAATTGTTCTTTTTGATACCGGTGTATCACATTCTTTAGCTTCATCGGAATACAATAAGAGAAGAATGGAATGTAATCAAGGAGTATCAACTATTAAAAAAGTTTATAAGAATGTTGAAAGTTTGAGAGATGTTTCAGTTGAATTACTGATCGACTTTAAATCTAAATTGGATCCGGTAGTTTATAAGAGATGTAAATATGCTGTGGAAGAAAACCAAAGATTATTAAATGCTTGTGATAAATTAAATCAAAAAGACTTGTTTGCGTTTGGTAATTATATGTATGAAACCCATCAAGGATTAAGCAGAGATTACGAAGTAAGCTGTAAAGAATTAGACTATTTGGTTGAGCTAACGGTAGGGAATCCTCAAATCTTTGGATCAAGGATGATGGGTGGAGGATTCGGCGGATGTACAATTAACTTAATTGAGAATGATGCTATAGATGAAGTTGGTAAAAAGATAACAATACAGTATAAGAAGAAATTTAATCTTGATGCTAAAGTTTATATTACAAAAATTAATAGCGGTACTAGTATAATAAAATAGATATGAAAGAAAATAATTATTACAATTTTCCTCACCGCCGTAGAAATATTTTAACCGGTGAATGGATTTTAGTTTCGCCGCATAGAACTAAGAGACCCTGGCAAGGTGATGTTGCAAAACCTGATTTTGAAAATCGCCCGATTTACGATCCTGAATGTTATTTATGCCCTGGGAATAAACGTGCAAACGGTGAAATAAATCCTGAGTACAAAAGCACATTCGTTTTTACAAATGATTTTTCTGCATTGATACCGGATATTCCCCAAACAAATAGAAGTGATAACAAATTACTTGAATCGAAATCGGAAAGAGGAATTTGCCGAGTTGTTAATTTTTCTCCAAGACATGATTTAACTTTAGCTGAAATGGAAGAGAAAGATATTTTTAAGGTAATTGAAACATGGCAGAATGAATTTAACGTGCTGAGTGCCCTTCCTTTTATAAATCATGTTCAAATATTTGAAAACAAGGGAGCGATGATGGGCAACAGCAATCCGCATCCTCACTGTCAAATTTGGGCACAAGAGCACATTCCGATGGAACCTTCTAAAGAATTAAAAAATTTTAGTAAGTATTACTCAAAAAACAAGAGAAGCATTCTTTCCGATTATTTGAAAGCAGAGTTGAAAATAAATGAAAGAATAGTTTATGAAAATGATTCTTTTGTTGTATTAGTTCCATACTGGGCGGTCTGGCCATTTGAAACAATTATAATATCCCGAAGAAAAATCAAGAATATTTTAGAACTGAAAGAAAATGAGAAAACAGATTTTGCAAATATTTTAAGTGTTACTACTATAAAATATGATAATCTTTTCAAAACATCATTTCCTTATTCATCCGGAATTCATCAAGCACCAACTGACGGTAAAAAACATAATGAGTGGCATATTCACATGCATTTTTATCCTCCATTGTTAAGATCAGCAGCAATAAAAAAATTTATGGTTGGTTATGAAATGCTCGGTGAACCTCAGCGTGATATTACTGCAGAATCAAGCGCTAAAATATTAAGGGAACTGCCTATTATTCATTATAAAAAATAAAATGAAACGGTTATCAAAATGAAAAATAATTTTATCTTATACGTTTTATTATTAATTATTATCAACTCAAATATTTATGCACAGATTGAGTTTGATATCAATAAGTATATCGAAAATCCAAATGTTTTTGGTGAAAACAAAGAAGAGCCCACGACAATTCTAATCCCTTTTAATGATGCGAAATCTTCAATAGTAAGAAATTATTATGAATCAAAATATTTTTCATCGCTTAATGGAGATTGGAAATTCAGTTTCCATATAAATCCTTTAAATGTTCCAAAAGATTTTTACAGTATAAATTATGATGATAAAAAATGGGAGGTAATTACTGTCCCTTCTGTGTGGCAGATGCAAGGATATGATCATCAAATGTACCGTAATGTTCCAATGGAATTTTATCCATATGATCCCCCATATGTACCGGATGATATTAATCCAACCGGACTCTATCGAAAAACATTTGACATTCCAAAAATATGGGATGGAAGAAAAATATTTCTCCACTTTGATGGTATTCATTCGGCAGCATTTGTTTGGCTGAATGGTAAATATATTGGTTATCATGAAGATGGAATGACTCCGGCTGAATATGATATTACTGATAAAGTAAAAAAAGGGGGTAATCATTTATCATTAATGGTATTGCGTTGGTGTGATGGCACATATTTAGAAGATCAGGATATGTTCCGATTTTCCGGAATCTACCGCAATGTGTACATTTATTCTAAACCTCAGCTTACTATACGCGATCTATTTATTAAAACCGATTTGGATGAAAAATATAATGATGCAGATTTGGTTTTAGATATATTAATTAAAAATTATAAAACTAAAATTGAAAATGTAAAACTTCGTTATTCATTATTAGATAAAGAAAATAATATTATCATTACCAACAATTCTGATTTATTGGAAATCGAAAAACAAGTAAACACAACAATAAAACATAAAGTAATTTCACCCCTAAAATGGTCGGATGAAAAGCCATATTTATATACTTTAATACTTGAACTTATGAATGAAAAGGAAGAAGTAATTGAGATTGTTAGTCAAAAAGTTGGATTCAGAGAGTTAGAGGTTAAGAATGGATTGGCAATGCTAAACGGAATGCCGGTTTATTTCCGTGGTACAAATCGACATGAACACAATCCAGAAAATGGAAGAACTTTAACAAAAGATCTGATGATTGAAGATATTAAATTATTAAAGCAATTTAATTTTAATGCAGTACGAACCAGCCATTATCCGAATGATCCGCTCTGGTATGAACTGTGTGATGAATACGGAATTCTGATTCAAGACGAAGTAAATGCAGAATGTCATTACACCGAATATAAATTTCCGGAAAGAGAAGATTATTTAAATGCATTCATGGATCGATTTACGAGAATGGTTCAACGCGATAAAAATCATCCAAGTGTAGTTATGTGGAGTACCGGTAATGAGTGCGGATTGGCAAAACCTCATTACATGATGGCGGAATATATTAAGAAATTTGATCCAAGTAGATTTTTAATGCATCAATCAAATTGGCCCGATGGTGAGGCACCATATGTAGATATAATCGGTCCGCGATATCCAACTCCCTCTCGTTTGAGGGAGATTGGATTATCGTCTTCTAAACCGGTTATCATGGGTGAGTATGCTCATGCTATGGGAAACAGCTTAGGTAACTTTGATGAATTTTGGGAGAACATCTATAGTGTACCTAAACTGCAAGGAGGATTTGTTTGGGATTGGGTTGATCAAGGATTGCTGGTTAAATCAAAATTTATAAAAGATTATTCACCATACAATATTCAGTGCAGCGTTATGGGAAATCCAGAAATTGTAAATGGTCCATATGATAAAGCATTAAAGTTAAGTGGACTTGATGATTGGATTGAAGTTTATGATGATCAAAAACTTGATTTAAGAGGAAATAATTTAGTGATAGAAGCTGTAGTTTCTCCTCAAAAATTTTATCAGGAAACTACAATCATTTCTAAAGCATTTCAATTTGGATTAAAGCAAATTACAATAGATACACTTTCGTTTTATATCAATTCATATAAGAATTCTTTAAAAATCAGAGTACCTGATAATTGGTACAGTAATTGGCATAAAATAGAAGCAGTTTATACCGGAAGTGAAATTCAATTGTTTATTGATAATAAATTATTCGGTTCTAAGTTATATGTAGAAAAAATTAAAAGCTCACATTACCCTGTAAATATTGGTCGGGATTCTTACCAAAATACAGATCAGCATTTGGGCTGGATTTCAAATTTTATATTTGATGAAGTAAAAATTTATGATAGTTATAAAAACAATAATGAATATACACAACCAATATTGTGGCTTAAGTTCGATGCAATAACAGAAGGTGAAAATTATTTAACGTATGGTATTAGTCCATTCTGCCACAATGGAATGATAACTGCAGATAGAAAACCACAGCCGGAACTATGGCAAGCAAAACATAGTATGTCTCCAGTACGGTTTTATTCTGAAGATTTGAATAGTGGAAAATTTAAAGTTGTAAATAAATATTCATTTACCAACTTGAATGAGTTTGATATAGAATGGTATTTGTATAAAAATAATAAAATTGAAAAATCCGGTAAGTTAGATTTTGATGTTGAACCGCAGACAGAAAAATTATTTCAATTACCGGAATTATTAAATCTTAAAAATGATCATGATTATGTAATTGAATTTAGTTGTAAAACTAAGAAAGATGAAATTTTCAAAGAGAAAGGATTTGAAATCAATTTTCAGCAGTTTGTAATTAATTATAAGCAATCAAAATTAGATGGATTTGTTCAAACTGAAAATACAAATATAATCCTTAAGGAAGTTGGGACAGTATTGACTATAAATACGAAAGTTGGGAAGTATATATTAGATAAACAAACGGGTGAATTTTCAATGTTGAACGATGCCGAACTTATTTTCTCCGGAATGAAACCGAATGTTTGGCATGCACCAATATCTAATGAAAAAGTTGATTGGGGAAGAGCAGAAGCAGAAGCTTGGTATAAAATGGGATTAAATGAATCTTCGCATCATGTTAACAAAATTGAATTTGATTCTACGGTGAGCGGCATTATAAAAATTAAATTACAATCATTCACAAATTTTTCAAAGACAAGCGATTATTTGATTAATGAATTTCAATATAGCTTTTTTAATAATGGTTCGGTTTTAATTGATCACAAAGTAACTCCGCTCGGTTACTTTTTTATGGATTGGCTGCCATGTATCGGTTTATCATTTAAACTTTTTAATGACTATAATAATTTAGAGTGGTATGGGAGAGGTCCTTATGAAAATTATGATGACCGTAAAACCGGTTCTAGATTAGGAATTAATTCCACTGATATTAATAATTTGAAATTGCCTTATGCTGAACCACAAGAGTACGGGAATTATTCTGATGTTAAATGGAGTAAAGTAAGGAATGCTAATGGAAATGAATTAAAAATGGAATTCCAGAACATCGTTAATTTTTCCGCTGTACCGTATAATAATTTAGATAAAGCCCGTTATTTGTATCAGCTGCAAAAAGATAATTATGCAGATGTTAAAATTAATTACTCGGCAACCGGTGTTGGCGATACTCCTAATCCAACTATGCCGCAATACCGGACTTATCCGCACTCATTCTCAAATACTTTATTAATAACTCCTATTATGAAAGAAATAAATTGATGAAATACTTTTATATAATATTCTTCTTGGTAATATCAACAAATTTATTTTCGCAAACTTCAACTGAATTCATTCGCGGTGCAGATATATCCTATACACAACAGATAGAGTTTAGAGGAGGCAAATACAAATTAAATGGTGTAGAAAAAGAAATTTTAGATCTATTGAAAGAAAATGGTGTTAACTATATAAGGTTAAGATTGTGGCACACACCATCAAACGGCTATAATAATTTATCAAAGACACTTGAATTTGCGCAGCGTATTAAATCTAAAGGATTAAAATTTCTTCTCAACTTTCATTATTCCGATACCTGGGCTGATCCAAGTCATCAAACAAAACCTTTTGAATGGCGAAATCTTTCCTTTGAAGATTTAAAAGACAGTGTTTACGAATATTCCAAACGTGTGATAACATTACTAAAAAATCAAAATACATTACCGGATATGGTTCAGATAGGTAATGAAATTTCAGGTGGTATGTTGTGGCCCGATGGACAATTGTACGGCGCTGGTAGCGAAACAACTCAATGGAATAAATTCACAGAGCTTCTTAAAGAAGGAATAAGAGGTGTTAAAGATGCCGCTGATACAGCAAAAATTAAAATTATGATTCATAAAGAGGAAGCAGATGATTACAACGGCTCTGTTTATTTTTACGACCGTATCGTATCACGCGATGTTGAATTTGATGTAATCGGTTTATCTTACTATCCATGGTGGTCAGTTAATAAATCTCTCTCTACTCTGCAAACAAGTTTAAATTCATTAGCAGTTAAATATTCAAAAGAAATTATACTTGTTGAAGTTGCTTATCCATGGACGCTTGGATATAAAGATGGTACAAATAATATTGTTGGTCTTCAATCACAATTGGTAAATGGTTATCCGGCATCAGAGCAAGGACAGAAAGATTTTTTAACACAGATAAAAAATATTATTAAACAGACAACAAATAATAAGGGACTCGGTTTTTTTTATTGGGAACCCGGTTGGATTGCAGTAACGGGATTGGGTTCAGCGTGGGAAAATTGCGCTCTGTTTGATTTTTCGAATGAAGCTACGGATGCAATTACTGTATTTAATGATAGCACTGGTACAAGTGTTGATGAAACTTTTCAATCTCCGACAAATTTTTATTTATTTCAGAATTATCCCAATCCGTTTAATCCAACCACAACAATTGAATTTTCCATACACACCCCCACCTTCGGTGTCCCCTATCGAGAGGGGAATCAAAGGGGTGTGTTCGTAGCATTAAAAGTTTACGACGTTCTTGGAAGAGAAATTGCAACATTAGTAAATGAATATTTATCCCTGGGTGTATACACAATAAAATTTTCTGCTGATGATTATAGACTTTCCTCCGGAATTTATTTTTACAAATTACAAATGAACGGTACATCAGTTGTTCGTAAAATGAATTTTTTAAAATGAAATTACTGGATCGATTATGAAATTAATAAAGATTATCAATGTAATAATTTTATTTACAGCATCATTTTTAATTGCTCAAAACAATTTATCTAAGAACCCAAATGTATATGTAGATAATTTTGGTGTGATGCATTGGGATGGTACTAATGATGAGGTTGCACTATTTGGAGTTAATTACACTACCCCATTTGCTTATTCATATCGTGCACACAAAAAATTAAATTTATCACTGAAGCAAGCAATCGATCTCGATGTTGCACAATTGGTACGATTAGGATTTGATGCTTTTCGAGTTCATATGTGGGATAGGGAAATATCAGATAGAGACGGAAATGTTTTGAATAATGAACATCTTGAGTTGTTTGATTATCTATTATCAAAACTTTCTGATAACGGAATCAAAACAATATTAACTCCAATAGCATGGTGGGGAACCGGCTGGCCGGAACCAGATATTGAAACACTCGGTTTTTCACAAATTTATTCTAAAATTGATTTGGTAACAAACAAGAAAGCAAGAGAAGCACAAAGAAATTACTTAACGCAAATTATGAATCATGTTAATCCATATACAAAATATTCTTATAAAAATGATCCTTCGATTATTGCTATTGAAATAATAAACGAACCGCGTCATCCGGATGAGCCGTCATTGGTTACAGAATATATAAACGAAATGTATGATGTTATACGCGGCACTGGTTACACTAAGCCAATCTTTTATAATATCAGTGAAAACTGGAATGATGCACAAGCAAATGCAGTAACAAATTCTAAAATTCAGGGAGTTACATTTCAGTGGTATCCAACCGGGTTGGTACACAATAAAATTCTGGATGGCAACTACTTAATCAATGTGAATAAATATAATATACCTCATCAAAATGTTTTTGGTTTTGATAAAAAAGTAAAAATGGTTTACGAGTTTGATGCTGCAGATATTGCCGGATCGTACATGTATCCAGCAATGGCTCGTTCGTTCCGTGAAGCTGGAATGCAGTTTGCAGCAATGTTTAGTTATGACCCAACACAGATTGCATGGAGTAATACTGAATATCCAACTCATTTTGTGAATCTATTATATACACCATCTAAGGCAATAAGTCTTATGATTGCCGGAAAAGTGTTTCATAAAACCCCTCTCCGAAAATCATACGGTAATTATCCGTTGAATAATAACTTTGAGAGTTTTAGAGTGAGCTATGAAGAAAATTTAAGTGAAATGAATTCTGATAAAGAATTTTATTATTCGAACAATACTAATACTAATCCAGTTAAACCAGAGATGCTTACAAATATTGCCGGAGTTGGAAACTCGCCAATTATAAAATATGATGGAACAGGTGCATATTTTTTAGACAAACTTGAAAATGGCATTTGGAGATTGGAAGTTTATCCCGATTGTATCTGGTTAAATGATCCATTCGAGCAGACAAGTTTAACAAAAGAAGCAGCACGATTATTCTGGAATAAAAGAAATATTACTATAAATCTTGTGGATTTGGGAGAAGGATTTACTGTAAAAAAATTAAATGGAATGGAATCAAAAAAAATATCTGTAAATAAAAATGAATTAAATATTGATCCCGGTATTTATTTATTGGTTTCTAATTCAGCAGATCATAAAAAAATTAAAAAGTATTCATCTGGTGTAGAGCATTTTTTAAATAATATTTATCTACCGGATAGAGATTCTAAAAATATTTACGTAGTAAATCAATCAAATCAATATTTGAGGGTGGAAAGCAGCAAACATTTTAAATTTCAAATTGCCAGTACAGAAATAATAAAGAGTGCATACTTATTCATAAAACGTATCGGCTGGCGCGGCTTTAGTAAGTATGAATTAAAAAACAACGGAGGATTCGAATATGTACCGTTGGATAGCACAATTAAATTAGATGCCGGTAATTTTGAGTATTGTGTAACTGTCGAAACAGAGAATCAGGTTTTAACATTTCCTGAAAAAATTAATAAGAGACCTTGGGATTGGGATTTTTCGATCAAACATTTATGGAATGGAGTAATAATAAATCAAAGTAAGCCTATTGTTATTTTTGATGCAGCCCGTGATCATAAAGATTTAGTATTCCCACAGTTCACTGATCAAATGAGATATAGAAATGAATACCATGATGGATCAATCAACGGTATTAATTCACTTCATATAAATATTAATTACAAAGATAGTACTGCGATTCCATTTGGATTTCAGTTAAACATAAAAAAATATTTAAACCCAATAAATTCTGATTCACTAAAGTATAGTTATCTTGTTATCAAAGCACGTTCTCATAATTCTGATAATTCGGAAATCAAAATAAATTTTTTATTAACTGATGGAAGAAGTTTTAGTTCAAAAGTTACATTAATAAAAAATTTAACAGATATCAAAGTTCCTCTTGCAGATTTTACTTCAGCTTATGCACTAATTTTACCAAATTCATATCCAAGATTTTTACCAAAAGTTTGGGAATCCTCAGAAAGAAATAGCTTTAATATTAACGATATAAAAAAATGTGAGTTTATTCAGATTATCTGTGAACCAACAAAATTGGAAAGCTCAATAGAGATTGAATCCATTCATCTTGAATGAAATCTCAAGAAAATTAATTGTAATAAATGTGTTATAAACAATAAAACTAAATAACTTAAACGCCCATTATTTTTAGTTTAGGCCAGCTCTTCCAGCACCCACGTGTAAAATCTGGAAATTCTATCGATTGACTATTATTAGCGATTGATTTTTCACTTAGTTCAGTAACCGCACTTATAGCAGCGGCATCATAAACATTCATATCTGTTGGTTTTCCTTCTAGCAAACATTGTACTAATCGGTAATCTTCAATAAAATCCATACCGCCGTGTCCGGCACCTTTGGATTTTTCTTCCAATTCTTTCCAAAGCGGATGCTCATATTCCGATTGATAATTATTTAATGGTTCCCATGTATGTGCTTTGCTTTTACCTTCTATATGAATTTTCTGTTCAGGATATTTTCTTACAATACCTTTTGTACCCTGAAGTTCAATTTTTCTGCTGTATGGTCTCGGCAGATTAGTATCGTGTGTTACTAAAATTGTTTGTCCATTTTTAGTTTTAATTAAAGTATTCACAACATCACCGAGTGCATATTTTTGTTTTGCTTCTTTACTCTCTTTACCGAATTTATTTTCAGCATATAAATTTAAGCCTCGGGAGTTAGTGCTCATCGATACTAAATAATCAAATTGATTGCCCCTATTGATATCCATCCATTGAGCGACCGGTCCCAAACCGTGCGTAGGATAAAGATCACCATTTCTGTTAATCGAATAATTTATTCTCCATCTATTCACATAAAAATCACTTAATTTTAATTCACGCAAATCGTGCAGATAACCGCACTCTGCATTCAGCAGTTCACCAAATAATCCTTTACGAACCATATTAAAAATCATCATCTCCGTTCTATCGTAGCAGCAGTTTTCCATCATTACACAATGTCTTTGATATTTTTCAGCAGTTTCAACAAGCTGCCAGCATTCATCAATTGTTAATGCAGCCGGCACCTCAGTTGCAGCATGCTTTCCGTTTTTCATTGCGGCAACGCAAACCGGCACATGCCATTCCCAGGGTGTAGAAGTAAATACAAGATCAAGATCTTCTTCTTCACACATTCTCAAATAATCATAATCACCGTCACTAAATCCTTTCGGTTTTGATCTTCCGTTTTTAACACAGAGGTTCTGCATCTGTGCAACCTTTTCGGGTAAGATGTCGCATATTGCAGCAATTTCTACTTTATCAATTTTCAGAAAGTTTTCTACATGACTTGATCCCTGGTGTCCCACTCCAACAAATCCAACTCTAATTTTATCCAGCGGTTTTGTGGCTAATAAATTTTCCGGAACTGAAGTTTCAATGTTTGTTTGTATAGCCATACAAGAATTTATTAATGATGAACCAAGTAATATTCCGGCACTGCTCATTGCACCAATTTTAATAAATTCCCTTCTGTCATAATTTTTTTGTTCTTCTTTATTTTGTTTTTGATGTGCCATTATTACCTCTTTAGGTAATTAGATTTGAAAATTTGTTATGAATAAATAATAAATTTTATAACTATAATCCCATTAAGTTTTTCTTCAAGCTGATTTTATTAATTATTAAATTGCACTTATTATTTAATATCATAAAAGGATACTAAATGTATATTGATTGGTTTACATGGAGTATATGGTTGGTTGGATTTATAATTATGATAGTTTGGATTACTGTTCCGATTAAAGAGTTTAAGAAATTACTTGAACAAAAGAAGTCGAATAAAATTGATAAACCTTAGCGGCAGAATATGAACTACGCAGATTACATTATAGTATTCATATTTCTTATCGCAATGTTTTGGATTGGATCTATTTTTTATAAATGGATCGGCAGTTCCGATGATTATTATCTCGCTGGTAGAAAATTAACTCCATTCATTTTAGCTGCCGTACTTGCTGCCACAAATGTTAATTTATATAGTTTTGTAGGACAAGCTGGAATTGCATATAAAGAAGGAATTCCAATAATCTGGCAGACATGGACAGGAAATATGGCAATGGTTTTTTCAGGTCTTTTTATTATTCCTATTTTCCGCCGACTAAGAATTAGAACCATACCGGAATTTCTTGAGATGAGATACAGTAAGGGTGTAAGAACATTTGTTGCAATACTCTGGATTTTCCGTTTAACATTTTGGCTTGGTGTTGTTTTATACACAGCGGTAATAGCAGCACAAACAATAACCGGTTTACATTCTTTTACTGCGTGGGTATTAATATTTTCTGTTGTCGTAATAATTTATACAATGCTCGGCGGAATGTGGTCTGTTGCTTTTACTGATGTTATTCAATTTATTTTAATGTTTGCCGGTGCTCTAATTTTACTTCCTTTAGCTATGAGTGCAGTTGGATGGTGGCCCGGATTAATTCAAAAGTTGCCTGAAGGTGCTTTAACTTTAGTTAAAGCAGAAGGTACATATGATTGGAAATTTATTCTTGCAATTTTTTTACTTGGGATTGAATGGGCGAGTGTTGACCAAGGATTATTACAGAGAGCTTTTGGCGCTGAGAGTACAAAATCTGTTACTAAAGGATTAGTCTTAGCTGGAATAATAACAACACCATTTGCATTGTTATGGAATATTCCAGGTTTAGCGGCAAGAGTGCTTTATCCAAATCTTTCAAATCCAGATTCTGCAGTGCCATTGCTGATTTCAAATTTGATCCCAAATATTGTATTAGGTATTGTTATTGTTGGTCTGCTTTCATCACAACTTTCAACAATCTCGGGTAACTTAAATGGTGTGGCTACCATATTTGCGAGTGATATTTATGAAAATGTGATTAATAAAGAAGCTACTCAAAAAAATATTTTATTTATTGCCAGAATTGTAACAATCCTAATCGGTATTGGAATGATACTATTTGCTTATTTAGTGCCGGTTCTTGGCGGTGCTGTAAATGCTTACTTAACAATCATTGCTATTATGGATATGCCATTATTTATTATTGCTGTTGTATATGGACTGCTTTGGGAAAAAATTAATTGGAAAGGCGCAATTGGCGGTTATGCAC
>CAYXKL010000005.1:0-47104 GCA_964464825.1 uncultured Melioribacter sp.
GGTTTAATCTATTTCCTCCCGAAACTTCTTCTGATTTTTCAAGCGAAATCAAGGGTTTAGATGTTCCGATTATTGCTCACGAAATGGGTCAATGGGCTATGTTTCCCGACTTTGATGAGATAGAAAAATACAAAAAGGGGGTGTTGCGTAACACTAATTATGAGCGAATTAAACTTCAAAATGAAAAACGAGGAATACATGAACAAAACAAACAATTTGTTTTGGCTTCGGGGATGTTTTCATCTATTTTATACAAAGAAGAAATTGAATCTGTTTTGCGCACACAGGGCTATGCAGGTTTTCAGTTGCTTGGTTTACAAGACTATCAAGGACAATACACTGCCATTGTTGGACTATTAAACGATTTTTGGGAGAGCAAAGGTCTCGTTTCGCCCCGGCAACACAGTCAATATTGTAATTCGATTGTTCCCCTTGCCCAATTTGAAAAAAGAGTTTTGAAAAACAATGAGACCTTCAAAGCCAAAATAGTTGTTTCAAATTTCACTTTAAACGATTATAACAACATAAAGCTCCATTGGAAACTATTGAAAGCTGATTCAAATGCCATCAAACAAGGAGTTCTCAATTCCCAGACAATAAAGAAAGGAACTTTAACCCCCTATGCTGACCTTCAAATCCCTTTGGTGGGTATAAAAAAAGCATCAAAATTGTTGCTCAACATTTCTATTCCTGAATTAAATATACAAAACTCTTGGGAAATATGGGTTTATCCTGAAAAGACAGAAGTAACCAATGGAGATGTTTATTTGGTGGAAGCCCAAGATTTGCAAAGAGTGGAAAAATTGCTTCAAGAAGGGAAAAAAGTACTGTTGCAATTAGATGATAAAAGTTTGAAAACATATCGTGAAAGTTGTTTTACTACAATATTTTGGAATTCTATTTTAAAATGGCCTCAAAAATCGCACACGATGGGAATAGTTTGCAATCCGAAACATGAAATATTCACTAATTTCCCAACAGAATTCCATTCCAATTGGCAATGGTGGGATATTGTAATGAATGCCTTCGCTATGGATATCAGCAGTTTACCAAAAGAATTATCCCCATTAGTTCAAGTAATAGATTCCTATACCCTCAACACCAAACTTGCTTATTTATGGGAGTGTAGGGTCGGCAATGGAAAATTAATGGTATCAACTATAAATTTTACGGACAATTTGGAAAACCGACCGGCAAGTAAGCAATTAAAAAGCAGTGTGTTGAATTATATGAACAGCAATCAGTTCAATCCAGCTATCATAATCGATTTTACGCAAATTAATGAATTAACGAATATTCATTTGCAAAAATAAAATGGCTATAACATTGTATATGCGATAATTGCGGGCTTTTGTGGTAGTTGTAACATTGTGCAAATAATTAACATTTGTGTAACCTGATACGACATAGCCTTTAATCCCGCAACTACGCATATACCTTTCCGTTGGCGGTCATGCAAAGAGGACAAAGCCTTTCATAAATTAACATCTTGATTTGAGATAAAAAGTTGTATTTTTGCAATATATGGCAGAGAAAGCATACATAACGGCAAAAGTCTTTAAATGGGCAAGAGAATCAGCTAAAATGACTGAAGAAATTGCTGCATCTAAAGTTGCCGTTTCTATTGAAAAGTTCAAGAATTGGGAAACAGGAGAAGATTATCCAACTATTAGACAGGCACAGACTTTGGCGAAAGCGTATAGAAGACCATTTGCATTATTTTTTCTGCCAGATGTACCAACAGATTTTCAACCTCTTCAAGATTTCAGGAAAACAGGCTCAAAAGAATTAAGTACATCTTCAATTTTCATAATTCGAGAAATACAACAAAAGCAAGCTTGGATTAGCGAAGTAAACGAAGAAAATAATGAAAACAGAGTTCCATTTATTGGCAAATTCACTATTAAAGATAATCCAGAATTTGTTGCAAATGATATTCTCACTACGCTAAATATCAACCCATTAAATTATAAATCTAATAACCCAATCATTGAATGGATTGATAAAGCTGAATCTAATGGGATTTTTATTTCAAGGACTAGTTTTATCCATTCAAGGCTAAAGTTGGACTCAAATGAAATTCAAGGTTTTGCAATTGCAGACGACTTTGCACCTTTCATATTTATTAATTCTGACGATTGGAATGCTCCTCAATTATTTACTTTAGTTCACGAACTTGCTCACCTTTGGATTGCCGAGACGGGAATTTCAAATGACGTAGAGCCTTCAATAAAAAATACTGGTGTTTATAATCCAATTGAATTATTCTGCAATGAAGTTGCTGCAAATGCATTAATGCCTAAGGTATATATTGATAGTCTTGATAGTAAGGCTTTTGATAATGCAAAAGAAGTTTTTAAAAATGCTAAAACTATTGGGGTTAGCTATTTTGCATTATTGGTTAGGGCATTAAACCTTAACATTATTTCATTAAGTGCATATAAACAATTGAAGCATTTAGCAGACATTGAATATAACGAATTTTTAAAAAGAGAAGAAGCGAAAAAAATAAAGCAGAAAGAGAAAGAAAAACCAGGCGGGCCAAATTATTTTTTACTTCAACTAAACAGAAATAGTCGATTATTTACACAAACTGTATTAGATGCTTTTCGTGGAGGGGTAATTGAACCATCTATGGCAAGTAACTTATTAAATGTTCAGGTAAATAAGTTTCCCAAACTTGAAGCACAAATGTACAGATGAGTATGATTGATAAAAAATTCTGCTTAGATGCTAATGTGCTTATTCAAGCATGGCAAAAATACTATTCACCAAAAATATGTCCAAGTTATTGGGATACACTTAATGAGTTGGGTACTAATAATATCATCTTTATGCCTGAGATGGTTTATGATGAAATTGTTCGAACGGATGATGATTTATCAAAATGGTTGAAGTCTAGTAAAATTCCGATTAGAAAGATTGACGAGCAAGTAACAAAATGCTTAAAAGACATTTATTCTGCTGACCCAAACCACAAGTATTTAGTTGATAATACAAAGGCAAGGTCGTTGGCTGACCCATGGGTGATTGCACACGCTTTAAGAGAGAACGCGACAGTCGTTACAAAAGAAGAAAAAGTAACAGCCATAAATACTACAAAAATAAAAATTCCTAATGTCTGTGAAAAGATGAATGTATCATGGATTAATGATTTTCAATTGATTATTGAGTTAGGAATTATGTTTAAGTGTGAAATGAAGACAAAATAAAGCACGAACCGCCAACATCGTATATAAAACACTTGGCAGTCAGTATGTTATCAAGCGTTTCAGCTCGTTTCAAAAGTAGTTGTAACTTGACAGGAAAGTGCTTCGGATTGCCAAACGTTTCATATACGTAGCCGTTAGTTAGTTACAGCATTCGATCCAAAAGATCCTCACTACGATCCGAAAAGCAAAAAAGAATCACCGACATGGATGATGGTTGATGTTAAGTTTATAAAAAAATTTGAGAAGTCAGTTTCTATTTCAGAAATTAATACAAATAAAAAATTACAGAAGATGAAACTTGTTCAACCGGGTAACCGTTTATCTATTATGCCGGTTACAAAAGAAGAGTTTGATGAAATTGTAAAGATGGGAAAATGAATTCTAAAAGATTAAGAATACTCAAAGAAGGAAAACAAAAAGCTGGTCCGGTTATTTACTGGATGCAGCGCGATCAGCGTGTTTATGATAATTGGGCACTTGTTCATGCTCAAAATGAGGCTAAGAAATTACAAGTTCCTCTAATTGTAATTTTTAATCTAGTACCTTCTTTTATTGGTGCTACTCTCCGGCAGTATGGATTTATGTTGAGAGGATTAGAAAATGTTGAACAAGAACTCAAAAAATATAATATCAATTTTATTCTACTTACCGGTGATCCATCAATAGAAATTCCAAAATTTATCAAAGAGACTAATGCTTCTTTGCTTGTTACCGATTTCAATCCTTTAAAAATGGTACGAAGATGGAAAAAACAAGTCGCTGAGAAAATAGATATATCTTTTCATGAAGTTGATGCACATAACATAGTACCTTGTTTGGTAACATCGGACAAATTAGAATTCGCGGCTTATACAATACGTCCTAAAATTCATAGACTCCTTCCCGAATTTCTTGATGAATTTTACGAAGTAAAAAAAATGAAAGAGTCATATCCATTTGATAAAAAAATTGATTGGAATAAAATCATAAATTCATTAGAGGTTGATAGAACAGTCAATGAAGTAGATTGGATCTTGCCCGGAGAAAAAGCTGCAAACGATATGATGAATAGATTTATTGAGAATAAACTTGATACTTATTCTCAAAAACGAAATGATCCGAATATTGACGCACTCTCTAATTTATCTCCATACATTCATTTTGATCAAATATCTGCTCAAAGAATTGCTCTTGAAATTACAAAACGTGGAGAAATATCAGAATCACAAAAATCATTTCTGGAAGAACTGATTGTCCGCCGCGAACTATCCGATAATTTTTGTTATTACAATAAAAAATACGATGCATTCGAAGGATTTCCTCTGTGGGCACAGCAGACTTTAAATGCACACCGTAAAGATAAACGTGAGCATGTTTATTCATTAAGTGAATTTGAGAATGGTGAAACTCATGATGATCTTTGGAATAAAGCACAAAGAGAAATGGTTCAATTGGGAAAGATGCACGGATTTTTAAGAATGTATTGGGCAAAAAAAATTTTAGAATGGACAAAAACACCGGAGGATGCTTTAAATACTGCAATCTATCTTAATGATAAATACGAGTTAGATGGACGCGATCCGAATGGTTACACCGGAATTGCATGGTCTATCGGCGGCGTTCACGACCGTGCATGGGGTGAAAGAAAAATATTTGGTAAAATTAGATATATGAATTATGTAGGATGCAAAAGAAAATTTGATGTGATAAAATTTATTAATCATTCAAAATATTAGCACACACTAAAAATCTAATCTGTAATCAATTTCAAAATTTCTTCCATAAATAAAATTAACCTTTGGAAATGTTATTCATTGATGATTATATTTTATTGAAGAGACTTCATAAGAGAAAAATATCCTTAAATGAAAATAAAAATTATTTTTTTCTTTTTATTTATCATTACAAATCTATTCAGCCAGAATGTTCATTCAGGAGATATATCCGTTTTTGTAGATAGTTTAATTTCTGTAATGCCAGATTCATTTGGAGTAGATAAGAATAAATATGTATCACCATCAGCATCTGACAGAGCAAATTTTGCAACTGTAATTACAAACATTATTGCCGGTCAATATTTAACTGCTCATACTAATGCATCATCATTCGGATATCAGCTTTATGAATACACGGATAATTCTGTTTCCCCAAATAAAATTTATTATGCATTGGTAAAAACTTCCGGCTCTACAAATTATTGGGGTTCTTACATTTTTAATCCAAATGCAGAACGGCAGAGACTTGTAATACAAGCACCTCATCCGGTTTATGATACATATACAGGCGCACAAGCTTTTTATATATTTAGGGAGGTTGGAGCCCGGGCTTTTTTTATTACCGGCGCTCATCGATGCAATAGTACATCAGCAACTACTTGTGACGGCACAAGTACTGTGTGTACCGGATCATCTGCTGCTTTTAGAATTTCCGATCAAGCGCATTCCGATGGAAGTTTTTTTCAAAGAGGAACAGAAACATTGGATGTACTAATCACTGATTTAATCGTAATTCAAATTCATGGTTTCTCTAAAGGTGTTGATGACCCGGATGTAATTATCAGTAACGGTACAAAAATAAATCCTAGCGGAACTGATTATGTAACTTTAATCAAAAACAATTTATTAGTTGAAGACAGTACACTAACTTTCAAAGTTCCTCATGTAGATACTGATTGGGATCGATTAAACGGAACAACGAATGTTCAGGGCAGATACATTAATGAAAGCGGCGATCCATGCGAAACAGCACCGGTTTCTGCAACGGGCAGATTTGTTCATATTGAACAGAAAAAAGATGGATTAAGATATCCTTCTTCAAATTGGTCTAAATTATCTAATGCCATTGCAAGCTCTATTTCTCTTGATCCCCTTCCGGTTGAATTGGTTTCTTTTGCAGCAAGAGCTGAGAAGAATTCTATTATTCTTGAATGGCAGACCGCAACTGAAATTAACAACTTTGGTTTTAACATTGAAAGAAAAAATCAAAATGAAAATTGGAAAGTATTATCTTTTGTTCAAGGAAATGGTAATAGCAATGCACCAAAGACTTATTCATATGTAGATTCAAATCCTCTTTTCGGAGTAGTTCAATACAGATTAAAACAGATCGATTTTGATGGTAAATTTGAATACAGCAGTATTGTTGAAATATATTTTGAAGCTCCTACAAATTTTAGATTAGAACAGAATCATCCTAATCCGTTTAATCCGAGTACAGTTATCAGCTATCAAATTCCAGCTTTCAGCCATGTTAGTCTAAAAGTTTATGATGTATTAGGAAGAGAGGTTGCAACACTTGTGGATCAATTCAAGCATCCGGGTAATTATAATTATGAATGGAGAATTGATAATTCAGAATTATCAAGCGGAATTTATTATTATAGATTGGTTACTGATTATTATACCGAGGCAAAGAAAATGATATTGATAAAATAAATCCCTCTCTTGTAGAAAGGGATTTAGTAATATTATTTCTTTTTAACTTTATCTAACTCTTTTTTAAAATCAGTATAAGATTTTTTCCCTTCTAAGAAAGAAATTTTTTTCCCATTCTTATCAAAAATAAATGTAGCCGGTAAAGCGCCATTCCAATTTTTATCTAATAGATTAATAAGCTCTTCATCACCATCAAAAGCATTTACATAAGAAATAAACTTTGCATTTTGGGATTTCAAGAATGGAATTATTTTTGTTTCCACTTCATCCGGGAAATCTACACTTATACCAATAAAATCTACATCTTTATAATCTTCAGCTAACTTATTTAATGACGGAAATTCTTCGCGACATGGTACACACCATGTAGCCCACAAATTAATTAGAAGTGGTTTGCCGTTTCTTTCTTTTATTATTTTACTGAGTTTCGCTTTATTAATTTGATCAACAACAATTTTATCATTCTGTTTTTTCTTCTCGTCAGCAATTGAGTTGAAATTAATTACAACAATAAATAATAAAAAAAGAAAAAAATATTTTTTCATATTACCCTACTCTTTTAATTGTGCATCCAAAAGCTTTTGTGTGAATGTTTGTTACTTTACTACCGCTTAATATTTCATCGAGTGCTTTACGCAAATCTTTCGATTTTACATCTTCAGCATTCCTTGAATCATCGATTCTGCCTTGATAAAGAACTTCAAAATTTCCGTTTAAAACATACACTTCCGGTGTAACAGATGCAGAAAATTTATCAGCTATTACATTTTTTTCGTCTTTCAAAATTACAAAGTTTAACCCATTTTCTTTAGCATGTTCTTTTATATCAGCAACACTTTCTTGCTTGTTGGAGTTAATTCCAATAAAAGCAACACCTTTATCTTTGTAATCATTATAGATTTTAGCCATACGACTATTGTAAGCATTAGAAACCGGACACTCAGTTGCAATGAACATAATTACAATTGCTTTGGAATTTTTAAAATCGCTTAATTGATATTCTTTGCCATTGTAATCCTTTAATTTGAAATTTTCTACTTTAGTTAGTTTACTGAATGCTAATAAACTAAACGTGATGAAAAAAAGTGTTATAAAGCTCAATAATTTATATTTGTATTTCATATTACCCTCCCGATTGATTGTGTTATATTAAAAATATTGCTAAATAGGATATTATATCAAACATTTATAAGTAAAAGAAGTTCCGGAGAAAAATATTTACACTTTTAAGATATTAAAAAACTAAAAATTATTACAAAAAGTCGTTTCTTAAACTAATTTTATGAAAGGGTAAATAATGAAGAGGATTCCAATATCATTAATAATAGGTTTGATTACATTATTCGGATGCAGACAATCAAAAGCTCAAATTGAAATAGTTCAGGCATTTCCGAATTTATCTTTTGAACAGCCGGTTGATATTCAACATGCTGGTGATGGAACTAATAGATTGTTTGTTGTTGAACAGTCCGGCAGAATTTATGTTTTTGATAATAATCCATCCACTTCTTCAAAAAAAATATTTCTTGATATAACAAATAAAGTACTATCCGGCGGTGAACAAGGATTGTTAGGCCTTGCATTTCATCCCGATTATAAAAATAACGGATTTTTCTATATCAATTACACAACTAACAATCCGCGACGAACTGTAATCTCCAGATTTCGAGTAAGTGGAAATGATCCGGACAATGCAGACGTTAACAGTGAATTAATTATTTTAGAAATAGAACAACCATATTCAAATCATAATGGCGGACAAACAACTTTTGGTCCAGATGGTTTTCTATATATTTCCTTAGGAGATGGCGGCTCGGGGGGAGATCCTGAAAACAATTCTCAAAATTTACGGTCTTTATTAGGAAAAATATTGCGAATAGACGTCAACAATTTCGCTTCCGGATTGAATTACAGTATACCAAACGACAATCCATTTAAAGGAAATACAAATAATTTAAGAGAAGAAATTTTTGCATTCGGTTTACGAAATGTATGGCGATTCAGTTTTGATACACCAACCGGAAGATTATGGGGTGCTGATGTTGGACAAAATGCGTGGGAAGAAATCAATATTATTGAAAAAGGAAAAAACTACGGGTGGCGAATTATGGAAGGTAATCACTGCTACAATCCTTCAACAAATTGTAACACAGAAAATTTAACTATGCCGATTTGGGAATACGGACATAATCAAGATGGTGGTTACTCAATTACCGGTGGATTTGTATACCGTGGTACAAATGCTCAAGAAATTTATGGTAAATATGTGTATGCAGATTTTGTTTCAGGGAATATATGGTCCTTAAATTATGACGGCAGTTTGGTTAATAGTTTAATAAGTGGAACTTCATATCAGATTTCCACTTTTGGAGTAGACCAGAATAATGAATTGTATTTTGCAAGCTACGGCAATGGCAGATTATATAAATTCAAAGGATCACCTTCAACAAAAGTTGGTATCAATAGTATTCCAAATAATTTTCAACTGTATCAGAATTATCCAAATCCTTTTAATCCTGAAACAATAATTTGTTATCAATTACCGGAAGGAAGCTTGTTAAAATTAAAAGTTTATGATGCTCTCGGTAAAGAAATAGCGACGCTTGTTGATGAATACAAACCGGCTGGTTTCTATAATTCTATATTCAACATCTACCAAATTAATAAAGGTCAAAGTCTGCATTCTGAACTATCAAGTAGTGTTTATTTTTATTCATTAATTATCGGCAGTTTCTACTTAACAAAGAAAATGATTCTGCTGAAATAATTATAAAAGCATTCTTGTTTTAATCGTTTCTGGAATTGATTTTAATTCTCTTAAAATATCTTTAGAATGTTCTTTGCTGTCTATATCTATAATAACATAGCCTATATACGGATCGGTTTGCAGATATTGTGAAGCAATATTCAATTTACGTGATGTAAATACTTTTGTGATTTTATTTAACACCCCGGGTTGATTTTTGTGTATATGAAGATATCTTCGCTTTTCATTATTTGGTTCAAGAGATATCTCAACAAAATTTGTTGCACCTATTGTTGAACCCACATCACAATACTTTACAAGTTTATCTGACACTTCTAATGCAATATTCGCTTGTGCCTCGGATGTACTTCCTCCTATGTGTGGTGTTAAAATTACATTATGAAATTTCTGCAATTCGCATACAAATGATTCTTTATTTGATGCTGGTTCTTTAGGAAAAACATCAATTGCTGCACCAGCAATATGTTTTTCTTCAAGTGCTTTTGATAGATCCGGAATATTAACTACTGTGCCTCTTGAAGTGTTAATTAAATAAGAACCTTTTTTCATTCTTTTTAATTTATCATAATCGATCATGTTTTTTGTTAGTTCTGTCTCCGGGACGTGTAATGTTACAACATCCGAAATTTCTAAAAGTTCATTCAAAGAATTGCAAGGTTTAGCATTACCAAGACTCAATTTATTTACAATGTCATAATAAAAAACATTCATGCCTAAATTCTCTGCCAGAATTGAAACTTGTGAACCGATATGTCCATAACCGATTATACCAATATTTTTTCCGCGCACTTCGTATGAATTGGATGCATCTTTTATCCATTTACCGGAATGAGCAAAATAATTTTTTTCTGCAATGTTACGAATCAAAAATATTGTTTCGCTTATTACTAGTTCTGCAACCGAACGGGTATTTGAAAAAGGAGCATTAAATACCGGTATCCCTTTCATTTTTGCTGTATGTAAGTCAACTTGATTTGTACCAATGCTGTAACAGCCAATAGCTATTAGCTTATTGGCATGTCTCATTACTTCTGCGGTTAGATTTGTTCTAGATCTAATTCCAATAATGTGAACATCTTTAATTGTTTCAATTAACTCTTTTTCATCTAAAGATGATTTAATTAATTTTAAATTAGTGTAATCGTTATTGTTAAACAGTTTAATAGCATTTTCGTGCGGTCCTTCCAAGAGCAGAACTTTAATCTTTTCTTTCGAAAGCGAATATGATTTTTTTAGCGTATTCATAATCTTTTTAATATTAGTTTAGTTTTTGTAAGAGTGATTGTAAATTAATCATTTTTAGGAAATATTATTAACTACAATATCTATTATATATATCTCCTTTTTAATTTTGACAACTTTATTAGAACGATCAAATATTTTTGTATTTTTTGTTTCGATTTATGAGAGATAATCTATGCTGATATTTAAATATTCATTACCGGCAAAATTGATCTACCGTTATGGCAATTTTATAATTACCCCTCTTCTGTCAATACATTTGATATCTTCATTATTTCTTCTTACCAAAGAGTGGTACTTTTCAATTTTAACAATAGTAAATCTCGCAATCTTGATAATAGCCAATGTTTACTATATTAAAACCTATAAATTATTTCCATTCGAAGTAAAAGCAGATAATGAAAAATTGGTATGTGGTAATTTTTTCTTCAGTAAAAAAGAGATAACCATTAAACATTGTGATATTGAAAAAATTGAAGGAGGGATTTTTAGCTCTTATCCTACCCGTCCGATTTATATTTATGATGGCAAGAATAGTATTAAAATTGGTTTTTACTCGCATGTAAGTAATTTTCAAAAATTACTTACAATTATACTCAGTAATATTCCGCAAAAATTATACAATGATTTAATAGATAAATTCAGTAGAGAAAAAATAGGATTGAATAAAAAATAAAGCCCGCTAAAGTGCGGGCTTAAAATTTCAACTAAGCTTTATAAACTAAGATAGCATCTTTAGCAGCTTTCGCTATTCTGAATTTTACAACTTTCTTTGCGGGGATTGTAATTGTTTCGCCGGTTTTAGGATTTCTGCCTTGTCTTGCTTTTCTGTCTACTAAAACTAATTTTCCTAAACCAGGAATTACAAAAGATTTTTTTGCTTCCTTATAAGAAAGCTTTACCAATTCCGAAATAAAAATCCCGGCTTGTTTTTTTGTTACGCCGGTCTTTTTTGCCATATAATCTAGTATTTGGCTTTTTGTCATAGACATTATTTTACCCCTTTATTTATTGGATGTAAATTCAATCGAAATTTAGCACTTTTTTGTTATAAAACAAATAGAATTTGTCTTTTTTATCTACTTTTTGATTTATTATTTATCAGGTTCGTTAAGCAATATTTTTATCTAATTCCTGATAAGTTTATAGTATTTTTACGAATGAATATTTAAAATATTTTTGAAAACTTTTTTGGAATAAAGTGAAATATTTTCTTCTTATACTATTTATTCTTCCTTCTTGGAAGAATTTAATTGCTGAAATAAACTTACGAGTTGAATTATTTCAAAATAATACATCTGAAATTCTAGATACTATAAAAACAAAAACACCTTTTAAAAAAGATTCACTGAGTACTTCTTTTACAGATACCACTAAGATAATTCAAAAAGAAAAATTATTGCCGATTAATTTACCATCATCAATTAATTATGACAGTACTGGTTTCACGCTACAAAAAGAAAAACTAAATTACACTGATTATAGAACTACGGCAGATTATTTTCGTCAATCTACTTTTGGATTTATTAGAGATCTCGGAATTGTTGGTCAACCAAACGAGGTTATGTTATATGGACAGGGATTTAATAATATCTCATTTATCAACAATGGAATCGAAATAAACAATCGGATACAGAATTCATTTGATGTAAATCTTTTCCAATCGGAAAGCATTGATTCTATTGAGGTTTTTCCGCTTGCACAAGGATTTCTTTATAGTAATATTAACAATGTTTCATTAATTAATTTTATCTCAAAAGATTTTAATACTAAGCAGCCATACTCACGTATTAAGTTTTATCAAGCACCTTTCGAAGAAGGTATGTTCGATGGAATATTCAGTTCTAATTTTGGCCCAAGATTAAGTACATTTTTTGAAATCACAAATCAAAGTACTGATCTACGCTACTCAAATACAGATTATAGTTTTTGGAGTGGATTGATAAGATTAAGATACTTATTAAATGAAAATATCAATCTAAATTTCAGCTATAATTATTCACAGACTAATCAACAGCTCTACGGCGGCGTAGATGCTGATAACATAAATAATCTTTATCCACCCGAACAATTTACAGAAGTTTTATTCAGTGCAGATGCTGCTCCGGTTAGATTTGCTGATAGATACCAAAAAGTTAGAAACCATTTTTTTGTTTTTGATTTAACAGCTAAGATTTCTCATAATGATTTATTGAACTTTTCACTTTATTCAATAGCCGGATTGACTGAATTTAGACAAAACGAATATAACCGCACATCGCCAAATAACATAGCAGTTATAGCTAATAATAACCGCTATGAAACGTATGGTGCAAAATTATTTTATAAGCATAACTTTTCAATTATTAACTATTCTTCTACTAATCTAATTGAAGAAATTAAATTAAGTTCTTACGGAAATTTTATAAGAAGAGATTTAACAAATTTTTCTTCTGCTCATAAATTTTTATTCTTCCCTAATTCTAATTTCATATCTGTATCAGTATTTGGTAAATACCTTAACTATGACGGAGAAAATAATTCTGGTTATGGTTTTGATGGTACGTTTGACATTTCCAAACAAATAAAACTATATGGCGGCTATTCAAATTTTGATAAACCGCGGAGTATTTTAGAGAATATTCCATATCAAATAATTTCAGATGATATTTTAACTGATTCGCCAAGTCTGGGAAAATCAAAGAATACTAATATTGAATTAAAATTAATTTATAGTAGTAATGCTTTAAATTTATCTTTAGGTTTTTTCAGTCAAAATCAAAAAGATAAATTGATTTCCGGAATAGTTTATGAAGATAGTTCAAAGAAAGATCAAGCAGTTTATTTTAGGAGAGAAGATGGTTTTATAAAAGGATTCAATCTCAACATTGATTTTACAATATGGAAACTTCTCTTTCGTTCAAACACTTCATATTATTTTGATAGCAAAAGTAGAAGTGAGCTGGGAATCCCTGAATTCACATCAAACGGCGGAATTTATTACATAGATACTTTATTCAATCACAATTTAAAATTAAAAACCGGAATTAATTATTATTCGATTGGTTCGCGCAATCAAATTTATTTTGATTTCGAAAAAGGGATTTCAACTCCGTACATAATTGACAATTACTACAACGGTTCTGTAATTAATTCATTTGAATATTTCTCACCGGAATTTCAGTTTGATTTCTTCTTCTCAGGGAAAATTCAGGATAGAGCAATTATTTATTTTGTATTCGAAAATTTATTGAACTGCCAATATTTTATAGTACCATATTTTCCAAAACAAGAAAGAGGCATTCGTTTTGGAGTGGCGTGGGAATTCCTTGATTAACATATCTAACATTTATATTTTGTTTTCATAATACGAGAGAGCATAATGAAATTAAGAACTATTATCGCTGTATTTTTAATCACAACTTTTACATTTGCACAAACTATTGTTACAACCGTTCCTAATTATCCAACACAGACAGACAGTATTGTTCTTTCATTTGATGTAACAAATGCGACACATACAAATAAAATTGCCGGTTATAACGGAAATGTTTATGCACATACTGGCGTAACAATCAAAGTTGGAAGTGGAACTCCAACACGTTGGCAAAATGTAATCGCTGATTGGAACACTGAATTACCAAAAGCTAAAATGACAAGAATCTCACCAAATGTTTATCAAATAATTATTAATAACCCAAGAAATTTTTATAACGTAACAAACTCATCTCAAATTATTACCGAACTATGTTTTGTTTTAAGAAGTGAAGACGGCACAAAACAAACCGAAGATATATTCGTTAATATTTATGAACCTGGATTATCATTAGTTTTAAATACGCCAACAGTGAACAATAATTTCAGTGATCCGCTACGTTCGCCCGTATTCGTTTCTCAAGGTGATAGTCTTGATATTTCAGCAGAAACAGTTGAACTTGGTACTCAAACATCATCAATCAAACTTTACATAAATGACCAATTGAAATTAGAATCAACTACACAAAATCTTGAATACATTTTCATAGCAGATGAATATTCAAGCGGTGTAAACAATGTAACAATTATTGCAGAAGATACTGCAGCTGTTTCTGATACTGTTGATTTTGTTATAATGAGAAACCCGGCAGCACGCAATGTAGCACCGCCTTATCAAATTAGGCACGGGATTAACTATCCCCAGAACTCCAATCCCGGAATTCTTTCATTATACGCACCTAAAAAAGAATTTGTCTATTTGATTGGAGAATTTAATGACTGGAAAGCAGATACAAATTATTTTATGAATCGTTATGAAGTAACTCCTGACAGCGTGATTTATTGGATTGAGATGCCTATTATGTTTGTTGATGCGCCATATTACGGATATAGTTATCAATATCTCGTAGATGGTGAAATTCGCATTCCTGATCCTTACGCAGAATTAATTCTTGATCCGTGGAATGATGACTACATCACTTATGCTACTTATCAAAATCTTCCTGAGTACCCAAGCGGTAAAACAGAAAATATTGTGAGTTACATTGAACCCGAAAAAGAATCGTATCAATGGAAAACAAATAATTTTGAAAAACCAGCTAAAGAGAAACTAGTTATTTACGAACTGCTTATCAGAGATTTTTTATCAACTCATAGTTTCAAAACTTTAAAAGATACACTTAGCTATTTTAAAAAACTTGGAGTAAATGCAATAGAACTGATGCCGGTAAGTGAGTTCAACGGAAATTCAAGCTGGGGTTACAATCCAATGATGTATTTTGCGGTTGATAAATACTACGGACACAAAGATTCACTAAAATCATTTATTGATGCATGCCATCAAAATGGCATTGCAGTTATTATGGATATTGTACTAAACCACGCCTATGAATTAAATCCAATGGTAAGAATGTACTGGGATAATTTATATGGAAGACCTTCATATGAAAATCCATGGTTCAATCAAGTTTCACCTAATCAGGTTTTTTCGTGGGGATACGATTTCAATCATGAAAGTAACGATACAAAATATTTTGTAGATCGCGTCAATTCATTTTGGCTTACAGAGTTTAAGTTCGATGGATTCCGATTCGATTTCACAAAAGGATTTACAAATCGTTCCGGAGATGGCGGTAGTTACGATGGATCCCGGATTGCAATTTTAAAAAGAATGGCAGATAAAATTTGGGAAGTTGATCCTACAGCATATGTAATACTTGAGCACTTTGCTGATGATAGTGAAGAGAGAGAATTAACTAATTACGGAATGATGGTGTGGGGTAATTTAAATTATAATTATGGCGAAGCCTCTATGGGCTGGACCAACACCTCTAATTTTAACCGTATCTCATACAAATCGAGAGGTTTTTCCAATCCTGGTTTAGTCGGTTACATGGAAAGTCACGATGAAGAAAGATTGATGTACAAAAATTTAATGTATGGAAATTCAAACGGAGATTATAATATTAAAAAATTAAATTATGCTTTAAGCAGAATAAAATTAGCTGCTGCATTTTTTATAACGGTACCCGGTCCAAAAATGATATGGCAATTTGGCGAGCTTGGTTACGATTACTCGATTGACTACAATGGGCGTGTTGGTGAAAAACCGATACGGTGGGATTACTACACAAATACTTCTCAATCGGAAAGACAGAAATTATTCAAAGTTTATTCTGAATTAATAAAGTTGAAAACTACCTACGAAGTTTTTTCAAGTGCAAATTTTTATTTGAATGCAGTTCCACCATTCAAACAAATGAGCATTCAGCATAATTCTATGAATGTAAATATTGTTGGTAATTTTGGAGTAACTGCCGGCAGTATGAATCCAAATTTTCCTAATGCTGGAATCTGGTATGATTATTTTACCGGTGATAGTTTAAATGTTGCAAACGTAAGCGATCAAATTAGCTTACAGCCGGGAGAATTTAGAATTTATACAACTCTGAAATTGCCAACACCTGAAGATGGTAAAGAGATAATAACCGGTATTAACGAAGAAAATGTACCAACCGAATTTTCACTTTATCAAAATTATCCCAATCCATTTAATCCGAGCACAACTATCGGTTATCAATTACCGGTTGATGGATTTGTTACATTAAAAGTTTATGATATTCTTGGAAGTGAAATTACCGCGCTTGTAAATGAATATCAGCATAAGGGTAATTATAAAGTACAACTATCAACTAACAACTTACAACTTTCAACCGGGGTCTATTTCTATAAATTACAAGCTGGTGATTTTGTTCAGACAAAAAAGATGATACTTTTAAAATAATTATTTAGTAAGTTCAGAAAGCAATACGGCAGAGGCGCTTGCTACATTTAACGACTCTGCTTTTCCTCTCTTGGGAATTGTTACAATTTTATCTGAAATAGTTAATAATTTTTCGGTCGGTCCGTGCGCTTCGCTTGATAATGTGATTATAAATTTTTCCGGAATTTTAAATTCATAAATATTCTCACCATTTATATTCGAACATAAAATTTTGTAATCATCTTTTTTCAGCTCATTTAAACTTTCATAAAAATCTGCTGCATTTATAATTTCTAAATGAAAAATTGATCCGGCTGATGCACGTATTACTTTAGGACTAAATATCTCTGCGCAATTCTCGCTCAACATAACTGATCGGATTCCGAACCAATCGCAGTTTCGCAATATCGTACCCATATTACCGGGATCAGAAATATTTTCAAGTGCTGCAATTTTTATAGGTTTATTTGAAAATTCTAATTTCTGTTCGGGTATTTTGAATATTCCGATTATACCTTGCGGTGTTGTAGTATCACTTACTTTTTCTAATTCCTTCTGCTTAATTAACTCAATATTATTTTTCTTTACATATCTATTATTAAAGTAATCAGGATTGTCTTCAAAAAATCTAAATGAACTTAAAATCAATTCACATTCATAATTTGAAGTAAGTGCTTCTAAAATTAATTTAGGTCCTTCTACTATGAATTTCTGTTCTTCATTACGATATTTTTTGAGATTTAAGTCGGTGTAATATTTTAATTCTGCTTTTGTAATCATAAACCACAATAATTTTGGCGGAAAATTACGAAAGTTTGCATAGAATGGTAATTTATTTTAGATTTGAGCCGCAATTTTTGAAATATATTTTTATTAAATGCTGGCGTAGCTCAGCTGGTAGAGCAGCTGATTTGTAATCAGCCGGTCGGCGGTTCAAATCCGTCCGCCAGCTCAAAAAGCCCCGATTATTAATTACTCGGGGTTTTTTATTTTCTGTATTTTTGTTCATTACATTATTCTACACATGGAATTAAAATTAAATGCAAGCTTATTACAACGGTAAAATACTGCAGATAGAAAGTATTCATATCTCTCCTTTCGACCGGGGATTAATGTTCGGAGATAGTATTTATGAAGTTATTAGATGCTATCCCAAAAAAATATTTTTATTTGATGCTCACATTAAACGGCTTAAAGAAAGTTTACGGAAAACAAATATTACAGAACCGGATTTAACTAATCTTGAAAATGTAATACTGGAATTATTAGAACAGAATAATTTATCAAATGAATATGCGGCTGCTTACATACAAATTACTCGCGGTAATCAGTTTCCACGCAGACATGCTTATGAAGATTTCCTTATTCCGAATATTTTTATTTATGTAGAAGAATTTTCCCCCAGATATGACGAGATGAAGAAAGGTATAAAAGTTGGGTTAGATGAAGATCTCAGATGGATGCGGTGTGATATCAAATCCACTTTGTTATTGCCAAATGTACTATCTCAAAAAAAAGCTAAAGAAGAAGGTTACTCAGAAATTATTTGGCATAGAGACGGTATTATTACAGAAGGAACTCATACAAATATTTTTTTCGTAAAAGAAGGAATAGTAATAACTCCGCCTTTAAACAATTACATTTTACCGGGAATAACTCGCAGACAAGTTTTAAACATTTGCAGCAATAATCAAATTATTACTTACGAAAGATCTGTTAACTTAAATGACATCTACAATTTTGATGAAATATTTATTACAAGTACATTAAATGAGATAACTCCCGTTATAGAATTTGACGGTAAGGAAATTAATAAAGGAACACCGGGAGAAATTACACAATTGATACAAGCAGAATATCAAAAACTTTATAAATAGTTATAACAATAAACAAGAAATTATTATACAAATAATTATTTTTGACAAACAAATTTTACAATTTCTGAATAAAGGTGGTTAACAATGGGACGCATTTTTGAAACAAGAAAACATAAAATGTTTGCTCGCTTTGCACGTATGTCTAAAGCATTTAACAGAGTTAGAAAGGATATTGAGATTGCCGTAAAAACCGGCGGACCTGATCCGAAATCAAACTCCAAACTAAGACTTGCAATTCAAAATGCTAAAAGTGTTAACATGCCTAAAGATAAAGTTGAAGCTGCAATTAAAAGAGCTTCATCTAAGGATACTGCCGGTTATCAAGAAATTGTGTACGAAGGATATGCACCTCACGGTATTGCAGTACTGGTTGAATGCGCAACAGATAATCCAACACGTACTGTTGCCAACATAAGACATTATTTTAGAAAACATGAAGGTTCTCTCGGGAATACCGGTTCTATCTCTTTCATGTTTGAAAAGAAAGCATTGTTCAAAGTTGATAAATCAAAAATTTCAGATTTAGAATCTTTAGAGCTTGATCTAATAGATTACGGTTTAGATGAATTTAATTATGATGATAATTTCATTTATATCTATACACCATTTCAGGAATTCGGAAATATGCAAAAGGCACTCGAAGAAAAAGAACTTGATATAAATGCTACTGAGTTTCAATACATACCAAGTACATATAAAGAGCTTAACGAGGAGCAGCAGAAAGAGGTTAATGAATTAATAGAAACTATTGAAGAAGATGATGACGTGCAGTCAGTTTATCATAACATGCAGTAATTTATTTTACACTTATAACAAAAAACAAATAATACATTCTATCCGCAATAATCTCCATTTTTATTTTTTCAACTTCTCTGAATTTATTTTTACTGATTTTATTATACAAATAGAGTAAATTTAAATGAGACAATAACATGCTTTGCTCTATATTAGGATAGTTTAATCATGGATAACGATGGATTCTTAATTTCTGAAGAGCTAATTAGTGCTAAGACAAAATTTTCAGAATTTTTTGGTGATACAAATTATATCCACGCCACTATTACCCCGGCAAGTTTAATTCTACTTGGTGATCACACACATTATAATGATGGAATTTTATTATCTGCTGCACTTAATAGATACACAACTGTTGTTGTAAGAAAAAGACATGATACTGAAATTAATATTGCTGATGTTCATTCAAATGTTATTCACACAATGCGCTTGGATAATATTGTTGAGTATAATGATCAGAGTAAATTAGGTTTGGGAATAATTAAATTGTTATACAACGAAAGACACCTCAACAAAGGATTTGATCTTTTAATAACTTCTGACATTCCCGATTGTCTGGGTTTAGGGAACACATCATCATATCAGGTGGGATTGGCATACGCACTTAAAAAAGTGTTTAATATACCCATTGAATGTGCCAATCTAATGAAACTGGTCCGGAAAAATGATTTACTTATGTTCGGAAAAATTTCCAATTTTGCTCATCTGTACACAACAAGATTTGAAAAGGAAAATCGTCTATTTTATTTTGATCAAAGAACTCAATTATATAAAACTATATTGCCCAATGAAAATGATTTCACAATTATAATTTTAGATACCGGGGAAAAAATTCATCTGCCTCAGCAGACTTGCAATGAAAGAATAGAAGAATGCGAAGTTGGTGTAAAAGGTTTGAGATTATATATATGGGGAATAAAAAATTTAAGAGATGTAGAATTGGATTTTCTTTTAAAACACTATCATATGCTGCCTAAAAAAATATTCAACAGAATTCTTTACAATGTTAAAGAAAGAATAAGAGCAGAACATGCTATTAAAGCATTAAAAAAGAATGGGCTTACAGAATTAGGGAAATATATTACCGAATCACACTGGAGCTTAGCAAATGATTACGACCTATCATGTGATAAATGTAATTTTTTAGTTGAAAAATCAGTAAACTTCAAAGGTGTGTACGGAAGTAAAATGATTAGCTGCACTCCCAAAAATAGCATTTTTAATATTGTCAATAATGATTCAGTTGATTCATATATCGAGTATATAAAAAAATCTTACGCTGATAAATTCGACGAAGAACTGAAAGTTTACGCGTTGCAAATTTCTAAGGGCATTAAAGAAATTTCTTCAAAAGAAATAGATAATATTCTTTGCTAAAGTCAAGTTAATATTTTTTTATTTACCAACCGAAATTCAAACTTTAAATTCAACTTGATTTTCACTTCTCTTAGTAATACATTTTCCACAGAATTAATACGGAGTATTGATGAGTTTTTCTGAAGATTATTTTAGCGATGATTATGATTCCTTTTATGACGAAAACGAAGCAAAATCGAAGATAAAAACTTGCAAAGAATACATTGAAAATGGTCAGGTTCTCACTTTTATAGATTTTATAGAAGATTCAATTCAACTTTGTTTAGAATATGATTTAACAGATGATGGTTTATACCTTATCGATTCTATTCTAGATGTTGCACCATACAATGCTGATGCCTGGCAATATAAAGGTATTTTTCTGAATAACTCTTTTTTATTCGATGAAGCATATAAATGTTTTCAAAAATCTTTATCACTAAATCCTAACGATGTTGAATCTTATATTAATATTTCTATTGCCGAAGACAACCTCGGTATGTTCGAAGATGCTGTTGACTCACTTAGCAAAGCATTATTAATTGAACCGGGCAATGAAGAAATAATTTTTAACCTTGGTGTTCTATTCGAGAAAAAAGAAAAATTTATTGAGGCGATAAATTACTTCAAACAAACAGTTGAATTAGATAATAATTATGCCGAAGCTTGGTACGAATTAGGATATTGCTATGAAAGTTTAGATAAACTGCATCAAGCTTTGAACTCTTATGATATGTATCTTGATATTGAACCGGATAGTTTTACCGGATGGTATAATAAAGGGATTGTGCATTTACGATTGGAACAATACGAAAAATCTATTAATGCTTTTGAACTTTCGATAGCATTAAAGGACGATTTCTCAAGCGCTTGGTTTAATTGCGGATTCGCTTATGCTAAATCCGGTAATATTCAGCAAGCTATGATCTGTTATAAAAAAGCTAATGAACTAGATCCTTATGATGAAACAGTACTTTTCAATCTTGGACAGTTATACGAAGAAATGAATCAATATCACCAGGCAATTAAATGCTATACAGAATCATTAAAACTTGATGCTGAATATTATGAAGCTTTCCTTGCAAGGGGTTACTGTTACGATATAATAGGTAAATACCAGCTTGCATTAAAAGATTTTAATTCCGCAATTTCACTTACAAGCAATATAGAAGATGCCTGGTTTGCTAAAGCAGATTTAGAATATTCATTAGGAAAAATGAGTGAATCGATAGAAAGTTTAAAGAAAGCAGCAGAAATTAATCCAGATAATTTTCATGTTCAGTTCAAATTAGCAGAAACTTTATTCGAATCAGGAAGATGGCTAGAGGCATTGACTGCTTACGACGAATGTATACGAGTAAGACCAAATCATGCTAATTCATTTTATGGAAAAGCAAAAATACATTTTTTAATCAGCCAGACACATGATGCTATTGAATGTCTGCGTTCTGCGTTTGAACTTGATCCAAATATTAGAAATGAGTTTACCAGGGATTATCCTGAAATAAAAACTTCGAAACTATTTACTAAATTAATTGATGAGAATAAATCATAGTCTATATGCAGTCACAAAATAAATTTAACTACAATACAAAAATTATCGGCATAATCGGTCACCCAATAAGACATTCTTATTCACCATTAATGCATAATATTTCATTCGAACTTTCAGGATTAAATTTTATTTACCTCCCTTTCGATGTCCCAGCAAGTTCCTTAAAAGATGCATTAAAAGGAATGGTTGCACTTGGCATAAAAGGATTTAATGTAACTCTTCCCTTAAAAGAAAAAATACTTTCATTATTGAAAGATGTTTCCGAAGAAGCAAATATAATCGGTGCTGTTAATACTGTAGTTAACGAAGATGGAATACTTCATGGTTTTAATACTGATGTTATGGGAGTTGTTGAAACTTTGAATCCATATAAAGATGATCTCCAAGGAGCTACTGTAACTGTTGTTGGCGCCGGCGGTGCTGCGCGCAGTGTAATTTATGCTTTGATAAGAAATTATAAGGTTGGCAAAATAAATATTATAAATCGTACCGAGCAGATTGGTGAATCGCTAAAAGAATATTTCTCGGTTAAAATGCTTTTTAACAACTTTAAATCTTATCCGCTTGTTCCACCGGATTTAGTAGAAATTTTTAGAAATTCCAAAATGATAGTTAACACTACTTCCATTGGAATGTATCCTGTTGTGGATGATTCCGCAACTTCAATCCCAGAATCGTTTGGCAAAGACCAAATCGTTTTTGATGTAATATATAATCCGGTAAAAACTAAATTTTTAAAAATTGCAGAATCTCAAGGTGCACATATTATAACCGGATTAACAATGTTTATAGAACAAGGAGCTAAAGCTTACGAAATGTGGACCGGTGAGCAAATGCAAGTTGATAAAGTGTATAAAGCTTTACAATCTTATCTTACATTTTAATCAGGATAATTTATAGAGAGATCTTTTAATTCTTTCCACTGCATCAATTAATTTTTCTTTTGTCGTTGAATACGATAATCGAATATAACCTTCCGAACCAAAACCGCTTCCGGGTACTACTGCTACTTTTGCATCATAAAGCAAGTACATCGCAAGATCAAATGAATTTGTAATTTTAAATGTATGCGATGCCTTATTAAAATATGATGTCACATTCGGGAATAAATAAAAAGCTCCCTCCGGTTTATAACAAGTAATCCCTTTTATAGTTGTAAGTTCATTGTAAAATGAATTTCTCCGTTCCTCAAAATCTTTTCTCATCTCTTCAATAAAAGTCTGCGGTCCGTTTAGTGCTTCAATGGCAGCGGCTTGAGAAATTGATGATGCATTAGAAGTACTGTGGCTTTGAATTTTATTCATTGCTTTTATTATATGTTCAGGTCCGGCAGCATAGCCAAGCCGCCAGCCGGTCATTGCAAATGATTTAGACATCCCGTTAACGATAATAGTTTTTTCTTTTATTTTTTCACTTAGTGATGCAAAACAAACAAACTTATTATCATCATAAATCATCTTCTCATAGATCTCATCGGTGAGAACATAAAAATTTCCGTTCTCAACTACTTCGGCAATTTTTTCCAATTCTTTTTTTGTGAATGCAGAACCGGTGGGATTTGATGGATTACAAAGTATCAAAAGTTTTGTGTGCGGAGTGATTTGTTTTTTCAATGTGGCAGCAGTTATTTTAAACCCTGTTTCTTCCGTAGTTGGAATGATTGATGATGTACCGTGTGCAAGCGAAACCATTTCGGGATAAGAAACGTAATACGGTGCGGAATAAATCACTTCATCATCAACATACACTACTGCATTGATTGCATTAAACAAGCATTGCTTTGCACCGTTTGATACTATGATATTATCTGGTGAATAATCAACTCCATTTTCTCTTTTTAGTTTTGCTGAAATTGTTTGCCGTAATTCTAATGTACCAGAATTTAAAGTATACTTAGTTTGATTATTATTAATAGCACGGATTGCTGCTTCTTTAACATTCTGCGGTGTTGGATAATCAAGCTCGCCAACACTTAAATCAATTATATCTTCACCTTTCGCCAATAATTCTTTGGCTTCCTGGGCAACTTTCATTGTAGGCGATAACCCAATTTTATGCACTCGTTTTGATATAGGCAAAAATTCAACTCCTATTTATTCTAATACACAAAAATTTTCGGCACAATATAATATATGAGATTATGAATGAAAAGCGTGAAGAAGGAATAATCGAGACGCACCATGGTGCGTCTCTACGAATTATTTGATTTGTGAAAGCCGTTTCGGTCCGGCATTAACCACTTCTTGGGTGCATCCTTTTTCGAAGAGTTTGAAATTTTCTACGAAGCGTGCTGCAAGTGCATCATACTTTTTCCAGTATTCATCTTTGTTACCCCACGAATTTTCCGGATACAAAACATCTTCAGGCACATCGGGACAACTCATTGGGACTTCGAATCCGAAAAGTTTATCTTTTCTGTATTTAACATTATCGAGTTTCCCTTCGAGAGCAGCATTCAATAAATTTCTCGTGTGGCGGATGCTGATTCTTTTTCCAACACCAAATCTACCGCCGACCCAGCCGGTATTCACAAGCCAAACATTTGCTTTGTGCTTAAGCAATCTCTGTTTCAGCATTTCGGAATAATCAAACGGATGGCGCACCATAAACGGTCCACCGAAGCATGCAGAAAATGTTATCTGCGGTTCAATACCCAATCCTATTTCTGTTCCGGCAATCTTTGATGTATATCCGCTGATAAAATGATACTGTGCTTGTTCGGGGGTCAATCTTGCAATCGGCGGCATAACACCGGATGCATCACACGTTAAGAAAATAATATTCTTTGGATGCGAACGCACATATCCTTCTTCAATAACATTCGGGATGAACTCAATCGGATACGAACAGCGTGTATTTTCTGTAATTGTATCGTCATCAAGATCAATATTTCTTGAGACCGGGTCGAACACAACATTTTCTAAGATTGTTCCGAAGCGGTGAGTTGTAGCATAAATCTGCGGTTCATGTTCTGATGATAGCCGTATAACTTTGGCGTAGCATCCTCCTTCAAAATTGAAAATTCCTTGTCCGCTCCAGCCGTGTTCATCATCGCCAATCAATCTCCGTTTTGGATCTGCAGATAATGTTGTTTTACCCGTTCCGCTCAAACCAAAGAATAATGCAACATCATTTTTATTACCAACATTAGCAGAACAGTGCATAGGCAGAACATCGTTATATGTTAAAAGAAAATTCAAAACAGTGAAAACAGATTTTTTAATCTCTCCGGCATATAGTGAATTTGCAATTATAGCTGTCTTCTGATCGAAATTTATAATAATAGCAGTATCTGAACGTGTTCCATCAGTTATCGGATCTACTTTGAAACCCGGAACAGTAATAACGGTAAACTCAGGAACAAAATTTTTAAGTTCATCTTTATTATCAGTGGTAATAAACATATTACGTACAAAAAGCGATTGCCATGCTTTTTCAGTAATAATCCGAACCGGCATTTTGTAATCCGGATCTGCTCCGGCGTAAACATCCTGAACAAATAATTCTTCACCTTGTGCCCATGCTTGTAAACGCCCGATTAATTGCGACCATTTTGAATGTGCGTACGGACGATTATAAGTTCCCCACCAAATATCTTTTTCGGTTGATTCTTCACGAACTACAAATTTATCTGACGCAGCACGTGCCGTATGTTTACCGGTATTAACAAGCATAGCACCGCCTTTAACAATCTTAGCTTCATTACGGAAAATTGCTTCTTCGTAAAGGGCTTCTTCTGTTAAATTCCAATAAACACGATCTAAAAAAGTAAGTCCTTGATTCTTCAAACGGAAATCTGATGCAAGTTCTAATGCTTGCTTGCTTGCCGGTGTATTGAATTCTAGATATTTACTCATGACCAATCCCTCACAAGTTTGCGATCACCAATATAAAGTTCGTTAGGAGAATTCGGATCGAGTGCCCATTTCATTCTTTCTATACCTTCGGTTATATCTTTAATTGTTCCGCAATAACTAATTCTCAAATATCCATCCAAACCAAATTCTTTACCGGGCACTGTTAACACCATAACTTTATCAATCAAGAATGATGATAATTTTTGAGAGTCTTTTTCGTAAGCTGAAAAATCTGCAAAGAGATAAAATGTACCATCGGGAATATGAACTTTCACTCCGCTGAATGATTGCAATTGTTCAACTAAAACATTCCGGTTGTTTTCAAGTGTAACACGTAAACTTTCAACACTCGATTGAATTCCATTCAAAGCGCCAACAGCTGCTTTCTGCAGAAGCACAGAAGGACCGGATGTTTGATGACCTTGAATGTTTGACATTGCTTCAATTAATTTTTTGTTTCCAACTGCCCAGCCGATTCTGAAACCGGTCATTGCATACTGTTTGGAAACTCCATTAACAATTAAAAGTTTTGATTCTTCAACAGATTTTTTTGTGAAATCATAAGCGCTGTAAGTTTTTTTTCCATCAAATAATAAACGATGATATATATCATCCATAATTAAATAAATTCCTTTGCGCTCGCAGAAGTCAACAATATCAGCTATAAATTCTTCTGAATAATAGGCACCGGTTGGATTGTTGGGACTGTTTATAATAATCACACGTGTATATGAGCCAACTCTTTGTTCAATATCTTTTAAACGTGGATAAAAAGTGCCGTCTTCGGGAAGTGCCGGTACCGGAATTGCACCGCACAATCTTGCCATATCTGGATAACTTACCCAGTAAGGTGCCGGAAAAATTACTTCTTCTTGCGGATTTAAAATTGCTTGAAGTGCAACCATTATTGATTGTTTAGCTCCGCTGCTTGCAATTACATTTTCAGGATTCACTTTTCTGTGATAATATTCCTCTGTGTAGCGTATTATTGATTTTTTTAATTCTGGTATTCCATCTGCTGGTGCATAACGAATCTCACCGGAATTAAGTGAATTAACTGCGGCAAGCAATGCATCCATTGGTGCTCTGCTCTTTGGTTCTCCACCTCCTAAATGAATAACCGGATCTCCTTTTTCTCTCAAGATTGCGGCTTTCTCGTTTAATGCTAAGGTGGGTGATGCTTTGATTGATCGTGCGATTTGACTCAGACTCATTTTTACCTTGATATAATTACAAAATAGAATATTAGTGTCTGAAACTTATCGGTAATATGAATTATTAGCAAGGCAAGAGTTCAGGAATTGAGAATGGAGAATCGAGATTTGAGAATTTGGAAGTCATTTTATTAAATATTTCAGTAATAGTCCGTTTTATTTTGAGCGGATGGAGAACGTAAAACTTTTTCACTGACTTATAGCGGATTGAAAATGTGTGTAGATTCCTACAATTAAAGAACCCGTAGTTCAACATTTATAATTTATAATTCAACATTTATAATTCAACATTTATAATTCATAATTGCTTTACCCATTGTCCCCAACATGTCGTGCAATTTGAATTAAATAAAAATTAAGGAGTTCTTGCTTCTTTTTGCTTATAGCTTGCTCTTCAATGTTAAGAATTTGTTCAACATCGTTTAATGCGCGGACTATATCAATAGGTACTTCTACCATTTCTGATGGAAGCTGTGTTAAGTATTGAACTGCGGCAGATAAAAATTGACGCATCGAATCATCAACACTTCCTTTTAAAAGATCCGTAAGAGATGCTTTATATTTTTTCTTTTTAAGATGACTTGATGATAATGAAAATTCTCTCGAATCAATCTCTTTCGAAAAATTATTTAATGCTATTGCTAACTCGACAAATGATTTAACTTGATTCTTAACCGGTTCTTCCAGCAAAAGCCAAATTTTTTCTCTCCAAAAATCAATTTTATCCGGGATAATCAACAATTCATAAAATTCTTTAAGCCAATCTACCGGTATATCATAAACTATTTTTGATTTCACATACTCAAGTTTTGTGTTAAAAATATCTTCTTGCATAAGCACTGCAAGATCGGGGCGTAGTGTCGGAAGTAATTCAGGAATAAATTCATCTCCCTTAAAAAATTCCGAAACATTAATTCCATGTCTTCGTAATAATTCTTTTTGCAGAAGCGGTAAAAACATTTTCATAGAATCTGCATCTTCTCGTAGAAGTGCAAAAGCGGAATTGCCGGGTTGAAATGAATCCGAAAATTTTTGCAGATGTTTTAACTTATAGTCCTGAAAAATTCTTACAGTATGTAAAATTTCATAAACCGGAAGCTGTGGTAAAATTCTATCATGAAGAAGCTGGTAACCGGTACCGCCAACAAAATCCATTTTAGAAAATTGATTTAATGCTCTGAATAATCCGGTTGTTAATTGATTAATACCAAGGACAAATGTTTGAGCTTTATTGTGACTGATAGCTCTGAGCAGACTGCCGTGATTACAAAGCGGAATTGTATTTGCAATCCTTTCAATAATCTTTAGACTTTTATTATCACCAATACTACGTGTTGGTCGCTCTACCGGTCTATCCCGTAATGATGGCGATGCTTTAGAAATGAAATATGAAATTATATGTATACCAACCACATCATCTTCATTACCATAAATAATCTGCTGAAAATTTTTCTTTGTCAATTCGCTGAATGTATTAAATACATCATCAATTTTACCATAAGTTAACCGCTCCAATTCTTTCAAACTTTTCGATTCGTAAACTAATCTTGTATCAATGAATGGTTCCGATGCTCTAATTAATTCTGCGTGATAATATTCCTGAGATTTTTTAAGATGAAATAAAATCTGGGATCGTTCTTCAACATTCAGATGTCTCATTTTTTCAGAGATAGCACTTTGCAAAGTCCGGAGATCACCCCCGGCAAAAATTCCGTGTAATGGACTAACGGCAAATTCTGTACTTTTTCTTGTAGAGTCTGTTAAATGTTCGGATAATCTTTTATCATTTATTTCATTTTTAATAAATGCTTTTTTACTGGAGAACTCTGCATAATAACCGCCTTGTCTCTGCATTGGTTCACCGCTGCCGAACTTAATTCTTACATTATGAACAATACCTTTTTTAGCAAGCCATTCAATTGTTTTATGCTTTGCTGTCTTGAATAAAAGTGTTGATACAGTCTGCCCTACTTGCTGACTGAGATCTGAGCCGGCAATAAAAATTTCATTAATGATTTCAATAAATCGATCCTTTGTTTCTTGATTGATCATCCGTGATTGAAGTGCGTAATCCCAAACTTTATCTAAATATTTTTCGATATCTAAAACTGTTGCAAGATCTTCAAACAAAGGGATAGTCCAAATTTTGGGAATAATAGATTGACTATTTTTAATTCTTCTTTCACGTTCTGTAACAAATTTTTTATCGAGTGCAATCAAAGATTGAGCGTTTGTTGACATGCTGATTTGTAAACCAAGTACCATTCCCGGATTTCCGTAATGACCCGAAAGTTCGTTTATCTCCATTATATTGTTAACAGTTGTATTAATTGCAAATTGATCTTTTGCAGTTATTAATTTTTGATGAATACGCGGAGTGAGAATAAACCGTTTTAGCAGATCACGGTACAATCCAGCTTTCAATATTAAACCAATATTAGAATAGTTTTTTACAATAACCGGAATCAACGAGTGTAATGTTTTTCTTAAATCTTTATTCAGTTTAAAGTAATACTCCAGTTTATCTCTCCGCTCTTGTCTCATCTCCAACATTCTTTGTTCCAGTCTATCATTATGCTGCCATAACTTTACAACCGGGTCTTTTGCAAGACCAATCTTCATTCCAAATTTTCTTATCGGATTTGAATCAATATTAAATGGGAGAACGCCTTTGTATCTTTTTTCTAATTTGTTTGTAAGTGATGTTATATGATCAAGAAGCTGCCAGAAATTTTTATTAGTAACCGAAAGCTGATCTATTGACTGCTGTAAATTTCTATCAATCTTTACTGAACTATCAATAGAAATTATTTCTTTAAGAATGTTCGATAACTGATTAACATTCTCAATTACTACAGATGCAATTAAAGTGTGCCCTTGACCGGAAGGACGGTTGCTGCCATCCCAATCACCCCAATATGAAAGTAGTGTTTGGTTAATTTCGGAAGAGTGTAATGATGAAAATTGTTCTGCGGCAATAATTGCACGAAGATCGCATATCAGTTCTTCCCCTTCCTTGAGAGAATTGATTGCAATATTTTTACCGAGATATTCGTTAATTAAACAATTACCAAGTTTAACTGTAAGTTTTTGATCCGGTCTTTGATTCTTTAATATCTGATCGATTGCATTATTAAATAATATATCAGTATCTAACGCATAAATTTGTGTAGGATGTACAGTTCTATCAAAAGTCCTTTTTTTGAATGCGATTTTTCTACGCTCAATGTCATCTTTATAAAGTTCATACTCAAGCTGTTTCTCGATCGATTTAACACCTTGCGTATTTAAATAAGAAATAAAATCGAGTGCAATATTTAACTGATCGCTAAAATTTTTACTGAAAGTTTCTAAACGCGAAGGGAGATATTTCTCAAAGAACTTTTCAGATATTACCTCATATCCAGTTTCTTCTAAATAGTTTTTAATCTGTTTGTTCGAAATATTTAGACAGTAATTTCTTACTTCACTAAGAAAAAGATTCCAATTCTTCTCAGAATTTTCGAAGTATGAATTATTTTTTTTATTAACGGTTTTAACAACGAATGTTTGTTTGTTGTATTTCGACTTTTCTTCTGCTATCAATCTGTTGAGATCAATTAATACTCTGCGCGTTTTTCTTAATAATATTTCCGGAGTGTCAGTCCCGCCCAATGTTAATCGAAATGATTTCCGGGCTAAATCAAAACCTTTAGCTGTTCTTGCAAAAGCTGATAAAGGCACTAAACCAATCCCTTGTAATGCTAATCCCGAAGAGATCCAATCAAGTGAAAGTCCGTTCGGCAGATTTTCTATTACCATTCTTGGATACATGCTTCCTTCCGGAGGCACAATTGAAATTTTAAATTGATTCCTATCGGATGGCAATTCTTTTACTGCTTCCAGCATTGCTTCTGTTTTTGCTTTAAATATTTTATTTCGTAAATACCAGAAATTATTTATTCTGTCCGTATCATTTCTATAAAACATATATGCAAGCAGAATTGCAGCTATATTCTGTTTGATTGTTTTGTTCAATTCAGTAAATTTATTTTTAAGAGCTTGGTCTGCAATTTCAATAAAAGCAATTCTCGCTCCGGCAAAACAATCCGTTTTTGATAACGAATGAACAGTAATAATTTTTCCTAATTGGTCTTTAAATATTTTTCCTTCATTTACAAGTTCAATACCAAGCTGTTTTATAGTTTTCGGTCCTTTTAACGAATCTTCCGGCAGAACATTCTGATAAGCAAGATCATCAATTACAAATACATTTCTGTTAAGTGATTCGGTTAGTAATTTTTTGATATCCGATTCTCTAAAAATTTTTCCGCTTGCATTATGAGGATTGTTGAATATTATTGCAATTTTATTTTTAGACTGATAATATTTTTTTAGCCGGTCATCAACATTTTTAATTATTGTATCTATATCTAATTCATAATTATCAGTTAGCGGAATAAATGTAGATTTAGGAAAGCAATGTTCGTAAGTCCAACTGTAATCGCAAGTAATTATTTCGTTTATCCCGCAATGAAACCCTAATAATCCGAGTGCTGTACGTGAAGAACCATTTACAACTTGCAAATTAGAATATGAATACTCTTTATGTTCTTTATTAAATACCGAGATTAAACTTTTTATTGCAGTTTGATGCCAATCTTCATTATCAATTCCAATAAAGAATTGTTCGAGTATTTCTGCACTATTGTAATTAACTAAAGAATCAGATGCGTTGATTTTTTGAAGAAAGGTTTTTTTATTCGAAACTTTTTCTATTTTTTCAGAAATCAATGCAGCTTTATCTTCAATAATATTTTCCGCTTTATTTAAAAATGATAGCCGATTAATCAAATTATCATACGACGGCAGCTCATTACCATAATTGTTAAAAATGTTTTCTTCATTAACTTGTTTATTTTTTATTTCATCAATATTTTCAATAATATACTGCAGTAATTCAATTTCTGATGAGCTTGGTGTACCTTTAAGCTGGAAATGAACCGATTCAAATATTTTCAATAGATCATAATTACCGATAACAAAGACTGTTGTTAGATTCTTTAATCTTTCTGAAATAAAATGTGGAGTTACTATTCTAAGAACACGATTTTTAAGTTTAGCTTCTCTAGCTAGTGAAAGATAATTTGGTGCATCATTAACTTCGATAACATATAGCGGATAATCTAAACAGAGAATTCTTAAACTTCTTCTTATTTCTTCAGATAATATTTTTCCAATTATTAAATAAACGGGCTTGTTGCTTTCTTCATCAAAATATTTTTCTATTTCTTCTACGATATTTAATTCTTCATTCTGGAAATTAATAAATTCTAAATTTTTGTAGTCTTTTGAATAGTTTGGTGGATTATAACCTATTGATAATATTTTTGCCGGCAGATTTACTAAATAATTATCAAGAGAATGAAATAAAATTCTCAATGCTTCATCAATACCTCCGCTGGAAATTACAATTTCTCTTTTTCCGGATTTTTCACCTAAATCATAAGATAAAGGTTCGTCTTGTTCTGATGTTAACCATTGATGAATTTTTTTTATTAATAGAATCGGATTCTTTATGGTGTATCCGCCACGAGGTGAATAGGGCGAACTGCTTTTAATTAATTGATAAAGAAATGCAATTCTTCTTTTATGCTCATAATCCCAGGCTGATTCATTTACTAAATCATCAACATTGAATGATTCAATATTATTGTATTGGAGATTTAAAACAGTTCTTAAATAATTAAGTGTTAATCTATCATCTTGTACGGGATTACCAATATGAAAATTTACACGTTCAGCCGGACTAACAGAAGATGCCGCCGTTGCCTCGCTAATTTCAGAAATTTTGCCCGGTTTTATTGAACGAAGTTCAAAAAGTTTTTCATTATTTGAATTATTATTTATCAATTAATTCCAGTAATGTTAACTAAATTATTTTTATTTCTTTTTTTCCGGTATGCTTTGTAAAAGATTCCCTAAAAAATTCTTAATCACATCAACTAATTGTGAGCCATTTTCAAAATCACCTAACGATACGATTGTTCTTGCATTTTTGAGATTCTGACTTGCTTCTGCCAACCTTGTAACTTGGGGAGTAAGAAGCAGCAGTTCTGGATTATTTTTAAACATATTCAATTCTTCTTTTTCAATCTCGAGTTTGATTTTATCACGTTTAACTTGTTCATTTAATTTTTTTAATGCCAGCATAGCTTCTTTTTCTTCTTGAATTTCTTTTAGCTGAATTTTCTTCAGTTCTAGATCGTGTTCGTACTTTAGAATTTCTTCATCAGCTTTTAATTTAATCTGAGCGGTTTGAATTCTTACTTTCTGATTATTCTTCTCTGTTTCTTCAAGAATTCGTGATGATTCTTTTTGCCGGATTGCTTCAGCAATTTTTTTGTCTGCTGGTTCAACCGATTGTATAGTTAATGAAATTATTTCTAATCCGAATTGGAATCCGGTTTCCTTAATTTTTTCTCTAAAATAATTTGCTATATCTTCGGAATGTATATCTTCAATATCAATTTTTTCTGTGTATTCTTTCACCTTGCCCTGAATAATTACATCAAGTTCTTTTGCAGCATCATTCAATACATCTTTACCCCAGCCGCCAACTCTGATAAGTTTGGAAATATTTTCAAGCGAAGGAACAACACTTGCTGAATATTTGACAATCAAACCAATCTTACCTTTCGCTTCTGGTTCAACTGAAGAAGTGAGTGTATAAGTTGTATTTGGTATTGCCAGACTAAAATGTTTTGGGTAAAATCTTGATTTTCTATATTTAACCAATCCATTCGATTCATATAATATTATCTGCCCCGGTTTCTTGATACGGTATTCAACCGCTATCAGAATAAATAGCACTGCAATAATGATTACAATTGCAATTTCCATTTGTTAAGACTCCTTTTATGTAATATTAAAATTTAATTGATAAGTCAATCAGTTATAAAAAAAGCCCGGTCTCAATCTCTGAAGCCGGGCTTTAAGAGTTTCAATTTTTTTTATTGTTTTGTGAACTCTAATTTCACCGGCAATTCACCAAACGGATCCACATTTATCGTTGTATTAACATAAAGTTTATTATTCTGTAAAGTGTAATTCTCAAGTACAATAGTTTCTGTTTCTCCAGTTAGTGTTAATGTACTCCCTGATACATTCCATGTTCCTGATTCCGTATCTGCTTCCCCGTCAGTTGTAAATGTTGCTTGAAAAGTTTTGTTTGCATTCATAACAATAGTTGCATCCATCCCGGCTTGTTCTGGTGTTAATACAGTATTATTTATTGAGGTTAATGTTATTGATGTTAGAACCCATGTTCCTACTAAAGCACTTTCATTTGATGATGCCGGATTATCATCGTCTTCCTTGCAGCCTATTACTGCCAGCATCATTATTATTATAAATAAACTTAAAACCTTTTTGAAATTCATTTTTTCACCTATTTATAAAATAATTAGGAATTGTGTTTACGGGAATAATATTCAGTTGCAATGTATGAACAAATAATTCTCAGTTCAAGTATAGAAAATAAAATTTTACTAAATAGTTCATTAATATCGGCTATTATTATCTTTTTCGATTTATTAATATCAATAGATGATAGTGATTACATATAAATATTATTCTATAAAATCATTAATGATTCATTACATTTAATAACAATAACTAAAGTTTAGATAAAAAAGAAAAAGACATTTTTTTTGGTTTAACAAGCTTTTCAAAATCAGTATAATCCATAATGATGACTTCAGTATGTGTACCGGCATTAAATGCAATCTCTTTATTTTGAGTCAGTGATTCATCTACTATTACATCCATGGAATAGAGATTACCGAACGGAGGCATTGCACCTACTTCACACTCAGGGAATTTATCTTTGAATTCCACTTCATTTGCAAGACGGATATTTTCTGTATTTAATGCAGATTTTAGTTTTTCAAAATCTACTTTGTACGAAGCCGGTATGACACAAAATGCAAGTTTACCGTTTATTTTTACAAGTACGGGCTTTGCCATCTCCCTTCCCTTTATATGAGCAGAAGCAGCAATCTCTTGTGATGTGTAAGCTAAAGAATGCTTAACTGTAACATACTTTACATTATTTTTATCAAGATATTCTTTTAAATTTTTTACAGGCATTTTAACCTCCGTGATAAAAAATAATTTAACATCTGATGCAAATATGTTTAAGAATTATTCCCGAGCAATAGTAATATCAGTGTATCACAATCTAATGAGAAATAATCAATATCATCTTTTAATAATGATGATATTGCTATAAAGGAATTATTTCAAGTCTGAATAGAGGCACTGTAATGGGTATCAGTAGGAATATAAAATGTTATAATTGGGAATTGCTGCGGAAAAATTTAGCAACATTTTAATTATTTATCAATACGTTATTCACAAACAAAATACTTGATGTCACTTGTTTCCTATTTCTTTTGAATTTGTATATTTTGAAAGTCAATATTCAGAAGAGAATTGATGCACTATTTTATTGGAATAGACGGCGGCGGCACGAAGACTAAAGGAATTTTAACTGATAACAATCTTCACATAATTAAAACCGTAACAGCTGATTCTTCGAATCCATATATTGTTGGATTTAAGAAATCATCAGTAATAATTTCCGGATTAATTAAAAAACTTTACAAAAATGGTGTTAATGTTACAGCTGGAATATCAGGTGCTGGTAGAAAAAAAGATGCGGATAAAATTAAATCTTTAGTTAAAATCAATCTGAATAAATTAAATATAGAGATTGCAAGAATAGAAATTTATAGTGATGCCCGTATTGCTCTTGAAGGTGCATTCCCCGGAAGATCTGGAATGTTATTAATTGCCGGTACCGGATCAATTTTATATTACAAAGATTCTGACAATAATTTTTCACGTGTAGGTGGTTTCGGAAGGTATGTCGGAGATGAAGGAAGCGGTTATTCAATTGGTAGAAAAGGTTTGAATATCGCAGCAAAAACTTTAGATAAAAGAATTAGCAAAAATATTCTTGCCGATAGAATTATCGATTCACTTAAGATTTCCAACATTGATGATTTCATTACTAAAATTCATGCAGACCGATTTGATTTTTCTTCGATAGCACCGATAGTTATCGAATCAGCACAGAAGGGTGATAAAATTTCTAAAAAAATATTAGATGATGAAACCGATGAATTAATCAGCCACATCAGCATAGCACTTACAAATATTGATGAAAAAAAAGTCCCGCTCTGTCTATCGGGGGGATTAATTTCTAATAAAAATTATTATTCAAAATTGCTTATAAAAAAGATTAAATCGAGATTTAACAGAATAATAATTCAAGAAGGGGAATTTTCACCTGAAATTGGAGCAATATTACTAACAAAAAAACTTTTCACAGATAAATCCGAATAAAATTATGATAATTAAAAAATCTACCCTTCATACCAAGCCGAAATTGAAAACTGCAAATCCGTGGAGCTGGATACCAACACTTTATTTTGCAGAAGGTCTCCCTTATGTAATTGTTATCACTCTTTCCGTGATTATGTACAAACGTCTCGGCATTTCAAATGCTGATATTGCGCTTTACACAAGCTGGCTCTATTTACCGTGGGTTATTAAACCATTATGGAGTCCAATAGTTGATATACTCCGTACCAAAAGATTTTGGATTATTTCAATGCAATTGATTATTGGTGCCGGTTTAGCTGGTGTTGCTCTTACTATTCCAGCACCTGATTTTTTCCAATTTACACTTTTATTCTTTTGGCTTTTAGCATTCAGCTCTGCAACACATGATATTGCCGCAGATGGTTTTTACATGCTTGCTTTGAATGAAAGTCAGCAATCTTTTTTTGTAGGAATAAGAAGTACATTTTATCGAATTGCAATGATAGCCGGACAAGGTTTGCTTGTAATTTTTGCCGGATATCTGGAAAGTACATTTTCAGTTTCACCGGCTGAAGTTAGGGTTATTGCTAATCCTCAAAAGTTTTTTGAAGAAAAAATTCAAATTGATTCTGTTGTTGTAAAACCATTACCCGGTGCGTTAAGAGTAATTGCAAATCCATCTACAATTGAAATCGGAACAAAACCAATTACACAAGAATCAGTTGAGTTTTATACAAATTTTGCAAGACGTTTCAACACAATGAACGGATTTAATTTAGATGAACTTCCCATACCGGATACTGTTATTAACAACGAACTTGTTGGCAATATTGCAATCATCAGATTCTACTTATCAAAAAAACCTGATGAGGGTGACGAATATTTAATCAATGTTGATTTTACAGATGGCAATCCCGGTATTAATGTGATTGAAGGAAAGTCATTTAAATTTACTTCTAACAATTGGAATAAGCCGGCTTTTACTGTTGTACAAGTTGATCATAATATTCAGAATAAAATTGAAGCTGTATTTAAAATCCAATCGGATAAAATTCCTCTTGCGTGGGTAATTACTCTTAGTGTTGCAGCAGTACTTTTTATTTTCTTTTTTATTTATCACAAATTTATTCTCCCCCAGCCGGTAAATGATAAATCTGTAGTAGATACTTATAGAAGTTCTGCATTAAAAGAATTTTTCAGAACGTTTTTCAGATTCTTTGAGAAAGAAAAGATATTAATCATAATAGCATTTTTACTTTTTTACAGATTCGGGGAATCCCAGCTTGTTAAAATGGCTGCACCGTTTTTACTCGATCCGCGTTCTGATGGCGGCTTAGGATTAAATACTTCCGATGTTGGTTTTATTTACGGTACAATCGGTATGATAGCGCTTGTACTTGGCGGAATACTTGGCGGTATTGCAATTTCAAAAAGCGGCTTAAAAACCTGGCTCTGGTGGATGATGATTGCTATTAATTTACCTAATACTGTTTATGTTTATATGTCTTATATGCAGCCGACAGATATCTGGATTATTTATGCATGCGTTGCTATTGAACAGTTTGGTTATGGTTTTGGTTTTACTGCTTATGTTATGTATATGATCTATGTATCCGATGGCGAATATAAAACCTCACATTATGCAATTACAACCGGTTTTATGGCGTTAGGAATGATGGTGCCCGGAATGTTCAGCGGACAAATTCAGGAAGCTATTGGTTATAAATACTTTTTCATTTGGGTATGTATTGCAACCATTCCGTCATTCATCATTGCAAAATTTATTCCGCTTACCAAGTCATTCGGAAAGAAAAAAGAAGAAGCCGTTGCTCTTCAAGAAGCGGAACAGTGATTTAAAATGTTTTGAACATGTAGTAATACTTTTTCGTCTTATTACTTAAAAATAGGAGAAATGTTGAATTCCGAACAAATAATTGAAGTTAGAGGGCTTACAAAAAAATTTAAAAGTCTTGTTGCCGTTAACAATCTCGACTTGAATGTTTACCGCGGAGATGTATTTGGTTTTCTTGGTCCGAACGGTGCCGGTAAAAGTACTACTATTCGTATGCTTCTATCATTGATCAAACCGACAGACGGTTCAATTAAAATTTTTGGTAAACCGTTAAAAGAAAACCGCGAAAAAATTTTAAGGAAGGTTGGTGCTATAGTAGAAAAGCCGGATTTCTATATGTATCTCTCCGCTTATAAAAATTTAGAAATACTCGGTAAACTTTCGGGTGCAGATACATCAAAGAAAAAAATTATGGAAATGCTTGAACTTGTCGGCTTAGCAAAACGGTACAAAAGTAAAGTAAAGACTTATTCGCATGGAATGAAACAGCGGCTCGGAATTGCGCAAGCACTTTTACACGATCCTGAACTAATTATTTTAGATGAACCAACCACCGGCCTCGATCCACAAGGAATGAAAGAGATACGCGATTTGATACTTTACCTTAGTAAAGAAAAAAATAAAACCATTTTCCTCTCATCTCATATTTTAAGAGAAGTAGAGATTATTGCTTCAAGAATGATCATAATAAATAAAGGTACTACCCAGGTTGAAGGAACTGTTGACGAATTGCTGAAATCAGATAATGTTAGTGTAACTTTCGAAGTGGATGATATTTCAAAAGCTGCGGAAGTTCTTAATTATTCAATGTGGAGTAAAAATTTCAAATCGAAAGAGAAAAATCAATTGCAATTAGAAATGCCTCTTAAAGAAGTTGCTGAATTGAACAAACATTTTATTGAAAACGGAATTGCGGTAAGTGCTATAATTCCGGTTAGGTCTCTTGAGGATTATTTCTTAAAAATTACCGAAGGAGGCGACAAATGATAACACTTATCTATGTTGAACTTCAAAAGATTTTTAAGAAATGGAGAACTTACATTGGTTTTATTGCCATCGGGGTGCTTGTGCCGATTGTTCAAACCGCACTTTATTTTACCGGTGAAGGTTATATAGAAGCATTAACACGAGGATTTCAAGATTCATTTTTTATGGTTGGTAATCTTTTTAATGGATATCTAATAGCAAACTTAATTCTTAATTCTTTGTTTATTCATTTTCCATTCTTAATAGTTTTAGTTGGCGGTGATATTCTTGCCAGTGAAGCAACTGCCGGAACTTACAGAATGCTTCTTACACGTCCGGTATCAAGATTTCAGGTTGTTACTGCAAAATATATTGCCGGTTTAATTTACGTTACAGTTTTATTAGCATGGCTCGCATTTTTAAGTCTTGGCATCAGCTGTTTGATATTCGGAACCGGTGAATTGATTTCATTCCGCGGTAAACTTATAATTTTTGCTGCAGATGATGTACTCTGGCGTTTTGCTTCTGCCTATCTTTTCGCATTGATAAGTATGGGCACTGTTTTCGCACTCTCATTTTTCTTTTCATCACTTGTTGAAAACGCAATCGGACCAATTGTTGCAACAATGGCTTTAATAATAATTTTACTTGTCCTTTCTGCATTACCAGTTGATTTTCTACAAAATCTATCGCCATATTTTTTCACATCGCATATGGGTGTTTGGAGTAATTTCTTTGACGACCCGGTCGATTATGCCGAGGTTTGGCGCTCCGGTTCCGTTCTTCTTGGACATATAGTTGGTTTGTATTTAATCACAACTTATATCTTTCTCAAGAAAGATATTTTAAGTTGAAAAATTTGGAGAACCTTTTATGAAAAAGTTAATGATTTTCTTTACACTGATTCTTATTTCAAATTCATTTGCTCAATCTAAAGATGCAGATAAAATACTTGATGATGTAAAAAAGAAATTTGAGGCTATCCGTGACTACGAAGTTGATGTTAATATTAAACTCGATTTCGAATTTGTGAAAATGCCCGATACTAAAGCTAAAATTTATTTCAAGCAGCCGGATAAAGTGAAAATAGATTCAAAAGGTTTTGCAATGCTGCCCAAACAGAGTATCAATTTTTCACCTTCTCAATTACTTAAAGGTGATTACACTGCATTGTACGCACGCTCCGAATCCTTAGATGGAAATAACACGGACGTAATTAAAATTATCCCGAATAATGATTCTGCCGATGTTATTCTTACAACTCTCTGGGTGGATCAAATTCAAAAAGTTATACGTAAAATTGAAACTACCGGCAAACGTTCCGGTACTGCAAAAGTAGATTTAGCATATGATGATAAAAACCTCGGACTCCCTTCTCAAATTAAATTCACACTTAATGCCGATTTAGCAGAAACAAAAAAAGCAGCTCCACAGCAGCAGCAAAACGAACAAGAGGAAAATAGAAGGTGGCGAGACAGAAGTAATTTTGCCGGTAATGTAACGGTTACTTATTCAAACTATAAAATCAACAAAGGAATACCGGATAGTTTTTTTGAAGAGAAAAAGTAAGTAGTTAAAATCTATTCTTACCACAAAAATTTATATGTTCTCTTTATAATTCATTATCAACGACTGCATGTCTTTTATGTTATAAAAAATGAATTGCATTTGTTAATTCTACTTGCGAAATTCTTTATAGGAAGTTTAAGATTATAAAGGAAAACAATATGAACTTAAAAAAAATACTATTGTTACTATTAGCCGGTTCATTATTGTTTGTTAAATGCGACAGCCCGAATGGACCGATTAATAATGAAGATATTGTACTTCAAATAGATATTCCCTGGCCCTCTTTGGGTAACACACCCTGGCCTATGCACCACCACGACCCACAATCAACTGGAAGAAGTAAATATAGTGGGCCACAGAATGGAATTTTAGCTAAGAAAGTATATGTTGGTATGAGTTACAGTGGCATTTCTATTGGGTATCACAAATCAGTTCTGTTGAGTACTTTTTCACCCTACAAATTATATTCACTTGATTACGATGGTAATGTAAAGTGGGAATACCCACTATTATTTTGTAATACAACCCCTTTAATTAATTCTGATAGCATAATCTATGTAGCTGGAGAAATATATTTTACAGCATTTAATCATAATGGTGATATTTTATGGCAAAGGAAAATGAACAACCAAGATAGAATGGTTAGCGTAGGAATTAATATTGATTTGAACGGAAACTTATACTATGTAGATTATAATCACACATTAACCGTGCTCGATAAAAATGGAAATTTCAAATGGTCTTTGAAAGACAATAGATTTTTGAGTCTAACATATGCTGCACCAACTTTTTCCCCCGACGGCAAAACATTATATATTCAAGGAATCAATGTCTCCCTATTAGCAGTGGATATTAATAATCAGACAATAAAATGGACTTTTGGCTATCATCAATTATTATCTTCACCGGTTGTGGATAATAATGGTAATATATATATAATACCTAATGCAGAGGAATTTGATAATAATAGAAAAATTTATTCACTGAATTCATTTGGTGAAATTAATTGGGAATTCAGTTTTATAGGCGATAACCATTGGGATAATACAGCCCCAACAATAGATTATAATGGTAATATTTACTTTGGAGTAGATACACTATATTCACTTACAAACAGCGGAAAATTTAGATGGGAAATACCTTTAAATGGAACACAGATCGTATCTCCACTCATTTGTGACAAAGATAACGTGATTTATATTGCCACTGATAATATTGGAACCGGTGAAAATAATGTAATTGCCATAAAAGATAATGGTGAAATCAAATGGGAAATTGTTGACTCCATCGAAAGAGCACTTGGTGCATCCCCAGCTCTTTCAGAAGACCGTACATTATTCTATCCTACCTGGGATAATGAAAAAGGTAATTATCTTGTAATTAAATAACAAGGAATAATACATGAAGATTATAATACTAATATTACTTCTTTGTTGTATTACTATGGCACAGTCAATTAATACGTCACTATCAATGACTGTAGAAATTTATCTGATTGCAAAAGATTCTTCCAATAGAAATGGTACAACTACTTTTACGATGGAAGCTGTTAGCACAGTTTGGGATGCTAACTACCCCGTACCAGATTATGATAATCTAATTTCAGATATTACAAATGATTATAATTATTTAACATATGTAGCTCTTAATAATAATAAAGTAGACTCTGGTTGGGATTTTGCAACATCACAAAATACACAAGTACAAGTTTATGGTTATGGAAAATATAGATTAACCGTTGGTAACAAATCTATTTGTTTAGATTATCGTGATACTAGATGTGGATTTTACGAATATTTAGGATTAGAGCCCGATGGTCATCCTATAGATTTATGGATTAAATATAATCATGATGATGGTAATTTTTATTATAATTCATTCACATGTGATTCTACAGACGCACATTGGATAATAGTTGAAGATGATCTATTAACATTAAATATTTGGGATATAAAAAATGTTGAAAGTCCGAGTACAACTAAATTCGAACCTTATCCACCTCAAAATCTAACTGTTACTCTTTACAATGGTAAACCAAAATTAACATGGCAGCACCGATCACCAGCCGATGACTATTGGAAGGGATATAAAATATTTAGATGCATTACAATAAATAACGAACCACCTACTAATTTTATAGAAATTGCATCTGCTGGTCAATACATAAATACCTTCACAGACAATGGTTTATGTTTTGCAAATTGGAAAAATATTCACTATAAAGTAAAAACTAAGAATACATTAAGGGATTCAGAATATTCAAATGAAGTACAAATTAATCTTACAGAAGAAATTATTAATTGTAATTTGAACTTTACCTCAGACATCACAGTACCTTCTGGTAAAACATTAACGATTAAACCAAATATTACTCTTACTTTTTTAGATGGAGCTTCAATAATAAATAATGGAACTCTAAATGCGATTGGTACTTCAAATAAAAAAATAAATTTAACTTCAACAACTGTAGACTGGGGCGGAATAAGATTTAATACCGGAAGCAGCGGTACACTTGACTATTGTAACATAATAAATGCTTCAACCGGTATTTATTTATATAATTCATCTCCATTAATAAAACACAGCACTATAGATGATTGTTCAAGCATAGGGATTTTTTGTGATTACTACGCAAGCCCAAGATTAATAGGCAATAATATAAGATTTAATGTTTCTTACGGACTTCGATGTAATTCGTACAGCTCTCCAAACTTAACAGATTACGGTTATCCTGGCTTAAATGTTATCAGAGACAACCAATCATGTCATGGGGCATTAACGTAACTTATAATTGTAATCCTAATCTAAATGGTTACGGAACATCAGGTAATAGTGTATTTAATAATGCAACTTGTGATGTAAGAGCAGACAACCAATGTATGGTATATGCCCAAAGAGTATGGTGGGGACAATATCCGCCGAATAACTACAAATTCTGTGAAGGGACGAGTTCAACAATAGACTGGAGTAATCCATTAACATCTAATCCAAATCCAGGGAGAAGAATTGAATCAACGGAAATGAATGATAAAGAACAAATCCATGCTACAATGAGTGTACAGTTTGATGAACTTGTACTAGCAGAACAGTACCAAAACGAAGGCAAATACGACGAAGCAATAAATTTGTTTTTAGAAGTATTTAAGAATGATATCAATACCCCAAGAGGCAGATATGCATTAATAAAAATTGAAGAATGTTTTACACAAGCCAAGAAGAAAGGTTTTCTTGAATTTTCTAAAAAAGAATTGAGACCATTATTCAAAGAAGAAAACGAATTGTTTGTTGTTTTACTTGAACTTGAAACACATCAACTATACAATCTTGGTTTTGGTAATGATGCAATGAATAACTTAAAGATGATACTTAACAACTATAATTTGAATGACGCGATAGAGAAACAAACCTTATACAGAATCGGTGCATTTTACCTTGATCTATATAATGACAAAATAAGTGCACAAAAAACATTTGAGGATCTTGCTTCAAAATACCCTGATGACGAACTTCTGACATATGCAAATCAAATGTTGAATGAGGATCGTTTTAATTCACAAAAATCATACAGCACAAATTCTCAAATAATTAATGAAGTAGATATAGATAAGAATGAACTTTCTAACTATCCTAATCCATTTAATCCAACAACAAAGATTTCATTCACGTTAAAATTAAAAGAACAGATAAGATTAAAAGTATATGATGTACTTGGTAGAGAAGTATCAATACTAGCAGAGGGTGAATTTGAAGTTGGCAAACATGAAATTGAATTTGATGCAAGCGAGTTGCTAAGCGGAATCTATTTCTATAATCTTACAACTTCTACAAAATCAATAACAAAAAAGATGTTGCTTATAAAATAGTATCATATGACTTAAAATTTAAATAATTAACAGCGCAGATTTTAAATCTGCGTTGCAATAAATTATAATTTATTCGAGCCGACAATATTTACACTCACTTCAATATTTTCAGCAACTTTATTCCCTATTAGCTGGTTATCAATATTGTAATCGGAAAGTTTAACATTGAATTTTGCACGAACACCAAAAAGATCACCCGGTACACGTTTTTTTGTCTGTTCACTTTCTTCAAGATATGATGTTTCTGCATCGGCAATAATTTCTTTTGTTACACCGTGAAATGTAAAATCACCTTTTACTTTGAATTCAATTTTATTTTCTCCGGACTGTTTTTCATTCGTAATTGATTTAATCTCAAAAGTTATATCGGGATATTTTTCGGCATTAAACCAATTTGGTCCTTGCAAATGCCGGTTACGCAGATCAATTCCGGTATTCATTGATGCAACTTTAACAGATATTTTCCCTTTTAATGTTTTTGCAAAATTTGCCGGATCGAAAGAAACTGTTCCTGAGATTCCGCTTGCTGTTCCGGTTATATCTTCGAGCGGTGCTTTGCTGAAAAATGAAACTTGATTTCTTCCTCGTTCATCAGCAAAATTAAAAGTCTGTGTACCGGTTGAATTAACTTTAAAATTCTGTGCTTGTACTAATCCGGTAATCAATATTAAAACAAAAAGTGATTTATTTAATCTTACCATAATTGCCTCGTTATTTTTATTTAGAATTTTTTTTGTTCTTAAAAAGAAAGAATAGTATTCCACCAATTACAAAAGATGTACCGCTGATTGCTAAACTAAGATCCAAACCCCAGATAAACTTGTCTTCCCATTTCTTTTCTGTCCATCCGAATAGTTCATCTTTTGTTTCAACAAGTACTTGTGTCTTAGTGAAAATTTCTCCGCCATATATCTGCCAGATAATAATTGAAATGATTATTACTGATAATGAAATTACGATAACGTTTTTCTGTTTTTTGTTCATTTAACTTTCCCAATCAAATTCGGATAGAATATACTATATAACAAATAAAAAATCACCGTAGTTCAGTAAATTGAATATCAAGATTAATTGGCTTAATTTTTCGACGCTATTATATAAAATCAAAAAATTTCTGAAGGAAAATCATGAAAATTCACGAATATCAGGCAAAAGAATTGCTTAAAAAATTTGGAGTCCCAATTCAAGATGGTGTAGCTATCAAAAATCTTATGGAGTTCGATTCAGCAATCGCAGAACTTCAATCAAGAGGAATTAACCAATATGTAGTTAAATCACAAATCCATGCCGGCGGCAGAGGCAAAGGAAAACTCTTTAATCCCGAAAACCGGAATGAACTAATCCTGGAAGGCGGAGTTAAATTTACTACCTCTGTTGATAAAGCACGAGAGTATGCACAGAAGATGCTTGGCAATTTACTCGTTACACATCAAACCGGAAGTGAAGGAAAAATTGTTAAAACTCTTTTTATTACTGAAGGATTAGATTATAAGAAAGAATTGTATTTAGGAATTTTGCTTGATAGAAGCGTTTCTAAAAATGTGATTATGGCATCTACCGAAGGCGGAGTTGAAATTGAAAAAGTAGCTTCTGAAACTCCCGAAAAAATCTTAAAGGTTTGGATTGAACCATCAGTAGGTTTACAATCTTATCAAGCACGTGAACTTGCTTTCGGACTTGGGTTGGAAGGCACAGCATTTAAAAGTTTTCTTGGATTCATCCAAAAATTATATAAAGCATATGAAGAGACAGATGCGTCATTGCTCGAAATTAATCCGCTGATTATAACAAACGATGACCGGGTTGTTGCACTTGATGCAAAAATGAATTTTGATGACAATGCATTGTACCGTCATCCTGAAATTGCAGCATACAGAGATCTTGATGAGGAAGAACCGCTTGAAATTGAAGCATCAAAATATAATTTGAATTACATCAAACTTGACGGCAATGTTGGATGTATGGTTAATGGTGCCGGAC
>CAYXKL010000006.1:0-43380 GCA_964464825.1 uncultured Melioribacter sp.
TTGCATATAATGTAAATATAAAATCGACTGATGTTAAATATGCAAAAGAGATTGCTGAAGTATTACGAGAGAGTGGCTACTCAAAGCGTGACTCTAATGGAAATATTATAAAGATTGATGGCAAAGCTGTGAAAGTACCGGGACGATTAAAAGAATTTAAAGGAATGGGAGTTGCACTCGAAAAATATAATTGCACCCAAGTTTCGATCAATCTAACAAATTATAAAGTAACACCAATCCATGTTGCATTTGAGGAAGTAAAAAAAGAAGCTGCAAGACTTGGAGTAGAAGTAAATGGGAGTGAAATTGTTGGACTTGTTCCGCTTGAAGCCTTATTAGATGCCGGGAGATATTATTCAAATGGATCCGTTACTGATGAAAAAAAATTAATTCAATTATCAATTGATAATTTAGGATTAAATTCTTTGAATCCATTTATACCGGAAGAAAAAATAATTGAATATTTAATTTAACCTCCCAAATTCCCCTTATTAATGATGGGAGAAAAAGGGAGTTTATATAGGAGTAAAAATGGGAATTTCAATAACATTGCAAGATTATTTGAATGAATTATCGTCAAACTCGCCAACACCGGGGGGAGGAAACGTTGCTGCTTTGTGCGGTGCTTTATCTGCTAGTCTTGGTTCGATGGTATGCAATCTTACGATTGGTAAAAAAAAATATGCAGATGTTGAAAAAGTGATGATTGAATTAAAAACAAAACTTGAAAATTATCAGGAGCGGTTTTTGGAGTTAGCTCAAAAAGATAATGATGCATTCAATAATGTTATGGCTGCTATTAAATTACCAAAAGAAACAGAAGAACAAAAATTATTAAGATATGATGCTATTGAAAAAGCTACTATTGGAGCTGCCGAAGTTCCATCAGATGTAATAAAATGTTGTTATGATTTACTCCCTTTAATAAGAAGTGTTGCGGAAAAAGGAAATAAAAATTCATTATCAGATGCCGGAGTTGCTGCTGCTCTTATTAAAACTTCTGCTATTGGTGCATATCTTAATGTACTGATAAATTGCGCTTCTCTTAATAACCAAACTATTGCGGATGAAATTAGAAAGCGAGTTACCATTCTAAATGAAGAAATTAATAAATCATCTACTTCAATTCTTGATTCAATAATTAAATCTCTGCTACCGTAATGAAGGTAATTTTCTTTACTTTTTTTCTCATCGCCAGTTTGTACGGTCAAAATCAAAAAGTACTGTTAGGACTTGATGTATTAGAGAGAGATAACTTTTCTATACTTTCCGGTAAAAGAGTAGGATTAATTACAAACCATACTGGATTGAATAACCGTTTAGTATCGAATGTAAATTTATTTACTGCAGCAAAAAATTTTGATCTCGTTTCTGTCTTTAGTCCGGAACATGGATTTAGAGGATTCAATTCTGCCGGGGAATCGATTGATGATTATACAGACAGCACCACTGGAATAAAATATTATTCTCTTTATGGAAAACGCCAAAAACCAACCCCTGAAATGCTAACTGATATAGATGTTCTTGTTTATGATATACAAGATATCGGCTGCCGCTCGTACACTTACATAAGTACACTCGGTTATGCAATGGAAGCAGCGGCAGAAAATAATATTTTATTTGTAGTTCTCGATAGACCAAATCCTATAGGTGGAATTCGTGTTGAAGGAAATATTGTTGAAGATAATTTCATTTCGTTTGTGAGCAGATATAAAATACCTTACGTGTATGGACTGACTTGCGGTGAATTAGCATACTTATTAAATGAAGAAGGAATGCTAACGAAAGGCGTAAAATGTAAATTAAATATTATCAAAATGAATGGTTGGGAGCGATGGATGCATTTCAATGATACCGGTTTGATCTGGGTTCCTACATCTTCTAACGTACCAAATAGTACAACCCCATTCTATCTTGTAGCAACTGGAATTCTAGGAGAATTAGTTACAATTTCAATTGGGATCACTTACACTCTACCCTTCCAGATTTTTGCAACAGAATGGATCAACCCGGATACATTAGCATACCATATGAATAATTTAAATTTGCCTGGAGTAATATTCCGTCCGATTACTTTTAAAACAAACTATGGAATCTGGCTGGATAAAATTCTGAATGGTGTCCAAATTCATTTTACAGATGTAGAAAAAATAAATCTTATCGAATTACAATTTCATTTCATGGAAGTACATAATAAATTGTACCCTGATATGAAGATCTTCGAACTTACTGATTCAACTAGGATAAAAATGTTTGATAAAGTGATGGGAACAGATCAAATAAGATTAAAATTCACTGAAAGATACCGAGTTGAGGATATTAAAGATATTTTGAAAAAAGATATTAACCAGTTTAGGGAGATTTCGAAAAAATATTACTTGTATAATTAATTTTTGGGATTCTTGAATTTTATATCGCCTACTGGCCAACGTGCACGCAAATTCAAAGTATCTATGTGAAATACAAACTTTTCAGATTTTTTATACGGTTTAACTTTTCCAAAATCATATACACCATTTTTATTTTCATCATAAAATCCCCAAAGCAAATATTTACCGGGAATAATTTTAGTGAAATTAAATCCATAATTTGTATCTAATTTCATTTCATAATCATTTTTATCAGATTGAACATTTTTCAATTTCATTACAATGTTTGATGGCTCGGTTGAGTAATCAACAATTCCGGATACACCAGAATAATCCAATTCATTTGCAGTAGTAAAAATCTTTTGGTAAACAGAATCGATTGAATTACCGGCTGCATCTACAAAATTTTTCAAATTTATTTTAATAGTGTAATCTGATTTCTGTTTCAATTTAGAATTGATTAGAATATCAAAAGAAGCATCGTCTATATTTTTTGTCGTGAAATCAATAATATTTCCTTTGTTATCTTCTATAATTATTGATGTATCAATTACTGTGTTATCAAATCCATCGTCAAATATTACAGATATAATAGGTAAGTCGTAATCAACTTTTCCCCCCGGTAAAGTTCCTTCAATTTTAATTATTTTAGGATATAAAGTATCAGCCATTGTCTTACATGTGAATTGGGCTGCATCATAGTTATTAATATTACCATTCTTGTCATAAATATTTTCACTCACTAAAAAATTATTATTTTGTTCAATCAATGAATCATTTAGACTTATTAAAAATTGATTAGCTCTTGAATCGCCTTTAAAAAAGTATTTGATTTTTCTTTTAACTGATGCCGTAGAATCATAAATATAAAAATTCGATTTAAATATTTTTGAACTGTCGATAGGTTCATTAAATTCAACTAGTAAATGGTTAATATCCTTCATATAAACATTATTAACGGAAGGCGGAATTGTATCTTCAACAGCTAAAAAGAAATCAATATTCTCAATTTCTTTTATAGTTTCTGTAATTGCAACTTCTTTAAATTGTACACCATATTCATCTTCATTCCGCTGATATTTCAAATCTCTGTATTTGTCTCTTATTGCAAAAATATTGTACTCACCATTGCCTAAACCTAATAGTGTGTATTTTCCATTTTTACCAACTTGGGAAATATAATCCGGTTTATTTGCGATTGGATCTGCATCATTTAAGTTTTTATGATATGCAAAAACTAAAGTACCAGTTGGATCATCATTATAAATAGTACCGGATATTTTACCAATATCAATTTGGTCTCCGGTAGAAAAGGCAAAAGTGAATGGCTCAGACATTTTATTTCTATTATTAATATCAAAAACATCCGTACCGATAACTACCGTGTAAGTTGTATTACTTTTTACAGAATCATAAAAGTAAACCGATAAAGTTTTACCACTCCAATCATATTCAAGTCCTTTTAATATTGGAGGGGATATAAAAATTGCATCTTGAACAGATCTTCTATCAACATATTCGCTGAATGTAATTTCGAAAAAATTTTCTTGATAATTAGTTGTACCATTAACTGGGAATGATTCAATAATTTTTGGAGGAAGTTTATCAATTTCTCCACCGCCTGGTGGCAATTGATTTGCGCAAGCAGAAATTATCAATAATAATAAAACTGTAAATATTATTTTTGATTTTCGCGCCATTCTCTATACTTAGCTACATTTAATGAGTGATCAATATAATTTGTTGAAAAATTATGTCCACCTTCACCATTAGCTACAAAATAGTAGTAGTTATGTTTCTCAGGATATAATGCTGCAATAATTGCATCCTTACCCGGATTATTAATTGGAGCTGGTGGAAGTCCCGGATATTTGTATGTATTGAATTTAGAATCAATCTCTAAATCCTTAAAATAAATTTTATTCTTTCTCCTATCACGAATCAAATATTGGATTGTCGGGTCAGCTTGCAATGCCATTCCTTTTTTTAGACGATTATGATAAACACCTGATATAGTTTTGAATTCCGAAAAACGATTAGATTCTCCTTCTATTATAGATGCCAATGTTAAAACTTGATGCTTATTCATTTTTAGTTCAATCATTCTCTTCTGAATATTAACATCTTTAAATAAATTATTCATTTCATCGTTTAATTTTTTAAGAATTTCTTCGGCGGTACTATTCGAATAAAAATAATAGGAATCAGGTAATAAATAACCTTCAAGATTATTTGCTTCAATATTTAATGCATTTAAGAAAGATCTGCTTTTACTCAATTCCATAACCTTTGCAGAATCTATACCCATTTTTTCTTTCAGCACTTTTGCAAGATCTTGCTGCCAGATACCTTCCCCTATTGTAATCAGCTTTTCTGATACCGGTGATCCATCAATGAGGAGTTCGACTAATTTTAGATAACTTAATCCATTCGGAATATTGTATCTGCCGGCTTTTAGTTTACGTTCGGCCCCGTAAATAAACGCAGCAATTTTCATATTAGTTTTGCTGGGAATGACTCCATGGTTAAATAAAGTATCTACTATATGAGTTAATGAGACACCTTTTTTTACTTCGATCACTATCGGTTCTTTTGCAGTATAATAATTTGGTGAAAAAAATGTGAAGATTAATAGCGCTAAAACAAACACAAAAAAAGCAATAATAATCTGAGTATCCCACCGATTAAATATTTTTTTAAATAATGTTTTTGATGATTGATTCAATTAATAAATCCAATTTTATATTATTAATATATTGAAAAACTTCTTATCAACTAATGCTTGGGAATGTAAAAATTAATCAATAATAGGATTGGAAAATGTATTTTCATTAAGACTTGGGTAAGCATTTTCTGAAAGATTATATCTAAAACCATTCTCAAATAATTTTAATCCCCGATATGCAATCATAGCGGCATTATCACCGCAATATTCTATTGAGGGATATACAAATTTCTTATGATATTTTTTTGCTAATGAATTTAATTCATTAATTAGTAATTTGTTTGCTGCTACACCTCCTACAACAGAAATTGTCTCTACATCAAATTTCTTTAATGCTTTTTCAATATTGGTGGTTAAAGATTTTACCGCTGTCTTTTGGAATGAGGCAGCAATTTTAGCTTTGTCATTATCAGGAATTTGTTTAACATTTTTAAATTCTTTTTGAATAAAACGTAATACAGATGTTTTTAATCCACTAAATGAAAAATCGAATTCATTTTTACATTGGGCAATTGGAAATTCAATTAAATCATATTTGTGTGTTGCTGATATTTGTTCAATCATCGGACCACCTGGGTAACCTAATCCAAGTAGTTTTGAAATTTTATCAAATGCTTCACCAGCAGCATCATCAATTGTAGTTCCAAGTTTTATTATTTCATTATAGCTTTTCACAACTAATAACAAAGTATGTCCTCCGGATACAACTAAACATAAATATGGAAATTCAGGTTTATCATCCATCAAAAATCCGGAGTAAATATGCCCTTCAATATGATTAACTGGAATAAAAGGTTTGTGTAGTGCTAGTGCAAGTCCCTTTGCAAATGTAAGTCCAACTAACAATGCACCAACCAAACCCGGACCAGCAGTAGCACAAATTAAATCAATATTATTTAATGAAAGATTTGTGTTTTGCAATGATTTTTTTAGAAGTGGCAACAAAATTTGTAGATGTGCTCTACTTGAAAGTTCAGGTACAACTCCTCCATATTCTGTATGGAAATCCTGAGATGAAATTAGGTTAGATAGAAGTTTCCCATTAGATATGATAGCAACCGAAGTTTCATCACACGAGGTTTCTATTCCGAGAGTTATCATCAGCTAAACGAAAAAATACTTTTCATTATATGCCAAGCCATATTTGGATTTTCTTGCAATCTGCGAATTGAGTATTTATACCAGTGTTCACCGAAAGGGACATAAATTCTTATTTTGTGTCCATCCTTATTAATTCTGTCTCGCAATTTTTCTTGCACACCATAAAGCATTTGAAATTCATATTTATCTTTAGATAAATTTTTATTTTTTATCATCTCATAAGATTTTTCAATCAAATAATTATCATGAGTAGCAATGCCAACATAATTTCCATTATTTAACATGTAATCTAAAATTTCTATAAAATTATCTCGTATTTCCTGGCGTTTTTTAAAAGCAATCTCTTCAGGTTCCACATAAATTCCTTTACAAAGTCTGTAATTTGTCCCGTTCATTTGAGCCGAAGATACATCGCTCAAAGTTCTTCTTAAATATGATTGGACAACTATACCAACATTATTGTATTTAGCTTTTACTTTTCGATATAGTTCTATGATATCATCAGTTGTAGATGAATCTTCCATATCTAGTCTTACAAAATTATTATAACTCTTTGCTCTCTCTAATATTTCAACAACTTGATTGGAACAAAATTCTTTATCAATCACTAGACCTAACTGAGTTGGTTTCAAAGATAAGTTAGCATCTAAATTATTTTTTTTAATCGCATCTAAAACTTGCAGACATTCATTCTTAGCAATTTCTGATTCTATTTTGTTTGTAACTGCTTCACCTAACACATCAATTGTGGCAACAATACCTTTAGCATTCAATTCCTTAACTACTCTAACAGCGTCTTCTAATTTTTCACCAGCAATGTAGCGTTTGGCAAAAATATGTACTACTGATTTTGGAAATAGTTTTACAAAAGAAACAATAAGACTATTGATGAGATTCACAAGGTCACCTTTTTCTGAAATTTGCAAAGGCAAAATTAGACTAACATTGAAAAGAAGTCAAGGTAAGATATGATTGTCCATATTTAGTTTTTAATAGCGGAAATAGCTTCGAGTATGTTTAAAAAGAAAATTGTCTTTTTCTCTAAATCACTTCTGCTGCTGTTATTTTCAATTATAAAATCTGCTTTAAGTTTTTTCTTAGTATCTGAAAGCTGATGTGACATTCTTTTTAAGACTTCTTCTTTGGACACACCGTCACGTTCGATAACCCTTTTCAATCTGAATTTATCATCGGTTGTTAATAATAATACATAGTCAAATAAATACTCTAATTTTGCTTCATATATCAAAGCCGATTCAACAAAGACAATTTTACTCTCTTTATTTTCTTTTTTAATAATTGAAAATATTTTTTTAACAGTAGGAGGATGTACAATTGAATTTATTTTAGAAATATTTTTTTTATTTGAAAAAATTTTTTGAGCTAAATAATAAGTATTGAGTTTGTTACCAATAAATGATTCAACACCAAATTCTTTTATAATCTTTTTTCGAACTGATTTATTATCATTCATTACTTCTTTAGCAATTTTATCTGATTTTATAACAACATATCCCCTACTCTCAATCAAATTACTAACAATAGATTTTCCTGATCCAATTCCACCGGTAATAGCAACTTTAATAGTTCTTTTCATTGAAATATAATTTCAAAATCTATTAATAATTTATTTAGCATAAGCAATTTTTCTTACTTCACGTATAACCATTACTTTTATCTGCCCAGGGTATTCCATTTCTTCTTGAATTTTTTGAGCAATTTCAAATGATAATCGGTCGGCAACAGCATCATCAATTTTATCCGGTTCCACAACAACACGGATTTCGCGACCAGCTTGAATAGCATAAGTTTTTGCAACACCTTCAAATGATTTAGCTAATGCTTCCAAATTTTCTAGACGTTTAACATAGCTTTCAAGTGGTTCTCTTCTTGCACCGGGCCTTGCACCACTAATGGCGTCTGCTGCTTGAACTAAAGCTGCAATTGGATGTTCCATTTCAATATCTTCGTGATGACTACCGACAGCATTAACAACAATTGGGTGCTCATTGTATTTTTTTGTTAACTCATAACCAAGTAATGCATGTGGTCCTTCTACATCTCTATCGATAGTTTTACCGATATCATGAAGTAATCCGGCACGTTTAGCTAGATTTGTATCGAATCCAAGTTCTGCTGCCATAATTCCAGTTAAATATGCTACTTCAATACTATGTTGTAATAAATTCTGACCGTAACTCGATCTATATTTCATTTTACCTATGTACTTAACTAATTCATTATGAACACCATGCAAACCTAATTGTATTAGAGTATTTTCTCCTTCCTTTTGAATTTCTTCATCTAATTCTTGCTGTACTTTTTCAACAACCTCTTCAATCCTTGCCGGATGAATCCTGCCATCAGCAATCAATCTTTCAAGTGCAATACGAGCAACTTCTCTTCTAAATTGATCAAAAGCAGAAAGGATTACAGCTTCAGGAGTATCATCTACAATTACATCCACACCAGTAGCAGCTTCAAATGCACGTATATTCCTACCCTCACGACCAATAATTCTACCTTTCATTTCATCATTCTGAATTTGCACAACTGATACTGTTGATTCAACGGAATGATCTACTGCAGTTCTTTGTATAGCTTGAATTACAATTCTCTGAGCTTCTTTCTTTGCATCATTCTTTGCTTGATCACGAATTTCTTTGATTGATTGAGCAGCATCCGATTTAGCTTTGCTAATCATATTTTCCATTAACATCTTTTTTGCTTCTTCGGATGTAAGACCGGCTAATTTTTCTAAACGAACATTTTGATCGGCAATTAATTTATCCAATTCTTGTGTTTTCCGATCGAGATCTTCTTTTTGTTGAAGAAGAGTTTTTTCAAGATCTCTATTTGTTTTTTCTTTTTGATTAACAACATCATATTTTTTTTCGAGACTTTCTTCTCTAGATTCAAGTTGTTTCTCAAAATTCTGAAGTTTCTGCTTCTTAGCATTGATTTCAATATCAAATTCTTGTTTTTTCTTTAACCATTCGTCTTTAACTTCGAGAAGTTTTTCTCTTTTTAAATGTTTAGCTTCTTTCTCAGCATCTTCAATTAATTTTTGTGCTTTATCTTTAGCAATAACTACATTGTTTTTACCAATTTTGGAATTAATAACCCATCCCAAAATAAAAGCAATTACCGCTGTCACAACAGCAATAATAATCACCATTAACAAATCCAACTGCATGTTACCTCCATTAAACGAAAATTTATATAGACCGCTTCTGCCGGACCTTATATAGGAAAAAGAACCCTTTCCCTATAAAGTGCGGGAAATCGCCCAACGCTTTTTTCTTCCACTTGTCCCGAAACCGAGACCCCGATAAATCGGGGTGAGGCCTGAAATACACGCTGCGAGCCGATAACCCTGAGGTTTTATAATGTTAGTTCTTTTTTATAAAACGATCCGGCAGTGCGGAAATTTAGGATGGAGTTGACATAAACTTAGATTCAGTTAAAAGTAGCTTTATCTTCTTGATTTTGTCGGTCGCTTGTATGCTGAATTCTCTGAATTTATTTTTTTCAACAAAAAGGTCGTATGCTATATTTAATGCTGCTATTATCGCTATTGTATCTTTGGGTTGATCTGGTAATTCATCTCTTGTTTCTTCCATTATACGATTAACATATTCAGCTAACTCAGCGGCTATTTCTTGATTTTCGACGAGTAAAGAATATTCTTTATCAAATATTTTTACTTTAAGCTTCTTTTTTTCTGTCATTTTATGTCAGTTCCATCATCAAACATCATTGTTAAGAACGTAAATGATAGTCTATTTTAGCTACCAATTCGTTAATTTTACTCTTTAAAGCTTCTCGCTCCTCCAATTTTAATGATTCAGTACCGAAAAGATTATCTTCATTAAAAATATTTTTCGCTACCTTAGATTCAATTTCTGAAATTTTCTTTTTTAAGGTATCATTTTCCTTTTCAAGCAAAGTAATCCGATTATTCAAAGCTTGATTTGCTTCGAGTATTTCGGAACCTTTTTGAATAAAATAATAAATTTGTTTTTCGAGAGCATTCAGCTCTACAATAAACAAATCGTATTTAGAACCTTCAGCCAATTATGCACCTCTAAGTTGTGCATTAAAAGTTTTTTCAACAGTTTTAATTAACTTTCTAAATTCTTTATTAACTTCTTCCTCAGTTAATGTTCTACTTGAATCATAATATTGAAGTTGAAAAGCTAAGGATTTTTTATCTTTACCTAAACTGTCACTTTGAAAGATATCAAATAACTTTATCTGATGCAACAATTTAGAGCTAACTTCCTTTATAACTCCTATAACCTTATCCGATTCAATTGATTTATCTAATATGAATGCAAAATCACGATAAATCTTAGGAAATTTCAATAATTCGATGAATTTTCGCTCTGGTTCTTTTATCATTTTCAAAGAATCCAAATTCAAAATAAAGACAAAAATTTCCTGATTTACATCAAAAAGTTGTTGTAATTCAGTCTTTATTCTACCACCAGAACCTATCAACATATCATTATATTGAATCGAGAGTGCTTGATCAAAAAATTCATTATCTGACATTACCACATAATTAAATTCTGTTTTACTAAACAATTTTTTTAAAAAACTTTCTACAAATCCTTTCAAATCAAAGAAATCATATTTTTTATCTTCTGCATACCATTCAGATTCTATAGATTTTCCAGTTAACGCAATAATTAAATCTTCTTTCTCAGAAAAATCATTGAAAGATGAAATATCATTATCAGTTAATTTTTTGAAGACTTTTCCAATTTCAAAAAATCTAAGATTTTTCTCATTAACTTTAATGTTATTTGAAATAGCTTGCATAGTCCCCGGAATTAATGATGGACGTAAATCTGACATTTCTGAACTTTGAGGATTTAACATCTTAATCGGTTTACCAAATTTATTTGCTAAGCTTTCTTTTAATAATGAGTTAGTCACTATTTCGAAGAAACCGATTGATATTAAAATATTTCTAACATTATCATTGAATGATGATTGATCAATTTTATTATCTAATGTTGTATTAACTTTATTTATTTCAGGTATATGATCATATCCATAAATACGTGCTACTTCTTCAATTATGTCGATTTCACGTTCAATATCATGCCTATAACTTGGAACTGAGAATAATATTTCAATATCATTTTCAAGAATTATTGTAAAACCTAATTTTGTAAGAATATCTTTAACAATTTGTGGAGCAATAGAATAACCAAGTATTTTTGATAACCTTGAAAATCTTAAATTCACGTTATCTGGCTGAATAACTGATGGATAAACATCTATTTCACCGGCTAGGATTTCTCCACCAGCAGTTTCTTGTATTAATTGTGCGGCACGCTGAGCTGCCCATTTTGTTATACAAATATCCGCTCCTCTCTCAAATCTATATGATGCATCAGTTGATAAACCCAGTCTCTTTGCAGTTTTACGAATTGAGGATGGATTAAAGTAAGCGCTCTCTATCAAAATATTTGTTGTATTAGCTGTAACTTCAGAATTTTCACCACCCATTACGCCACCAATTGCCACCGGTCTGCTATCATCGCATATCATCAAATCAGTCGATTTCAAAATTCTTTCTTTAGAATCGAGTGTAACAAATTTTTCATTTTCGGATGCGCACTTTACTATAATTTTTTTACCAGAAAGATTGTCAAGATCAAATGCATGAAGCGGTTGACATACTTCATATAATACAAAATTTGTTACATCCACAACATTATTGATTGGCCGCAATCCGATGTTTTTTAATTTTTTCTTTAACCAATCTGGTGATTCCTTTATTGTAACACCTTTAACTACTTTAGCAACATATCTTGGACAATTTTTTGAATCAACAATTTCAACTTTTGCATATTCTGAAGAAAAGGACCCGGATTCGGACAATTTGAATTCGGGGTATTTAAGATCCCTATTAAAGATTGCTGCTAAATCTCTAGCTATACCAATATGGCTTAAAGCATCAGCTCGATTTGGAGTTATTGCAATTTCAAGTATAATATCGTTGAAGCCAAGTGCATCTGAAAGTTTTGTCCCATTTTCAAAATTACTATTTAGAACTAATATCCCTTCATGATTTTCACTGATGCCAAGTTCTTTTTCGGAACAAATCATCCCGGCTGATATTTCACCACGAATTTTTACATTCTCAAGTTTAATTCCATTTGAAGGAATAACTGCTCCAACTTTTGCAAAAGCTACTTTCTGACCTTGGCTGACATTTGGAGCACCGCATACTACATTAAAATCTTCATTTCCATCATTAACAATACACACGGATAGTTTATCAGCATTTGGATGTTTTTTCTTCTCTTTTACAAATCCAACTACAATGTTTTCGAATGATTTTGATTGATCTATCACATCTTCAACTTCTAAACCAGCAACAGATATTTTATGAATTATTTCCTCTAAAGGAATTCCCGAGAGATCAATATAATCTTGCAGCCAATTAATAGATATTTTCATAATAAAAAATTATCTCCACTCAACTAAAACTGTTTCAGAAAACGTATATCACTATCGAATAAAATTCTTATATCATCAATGCCATATTTACGCATTGCGGTTCTTTCAATACCCATTCCGAAAGCGTAGCCGGTATATTTTTCAGAATCTATGCCAACATTGTTAAATACATTTGGATCCACCATTCCGCAACCTAACACCTCCAACCATCTTCCTTCTTTACCTTTTGGCTGCCACCAAACATCAACTTCGGCACTTGGTTCTGTAAAAGGGAAAAAACTTGCACGGAATCTATAGACTACATCGTTACCAAAAAATTGCTTTATGAAAGCAACAAGTGTTGCTTTTAATTCAGCAAATGTTACATCAGTATCAACATATAATCCTTCAACCTGGTGAAACAAACAATAACTTTTTGCACTTATAACTTCATTACGGTAAACTTTACCCGGCATAATTGCGCGTATTGGGGGTTTCATATTCTGCATAACACGTATTTGCACCGGTGATGTATGAGTACGCATAACAAAATTTGGTGTGACAAAAAATGTATCTTGCATATCTCTTGCGGGATGATCATCTGCAAAATTCAATGCTGTAAAATTGTTATAATCTGATTCTAATTCCGGTCCTTCATACAAAGAGAATCCCAAACCTTTAAAAATATATTTTATCTCTTCAATTGTTTGGGTAATAATATGTTTACTTCCTAATTGATAGGTACGTCCAGGAAGTGTAAGATCAATATCAGACTGCTTCTGAAGATTTACTTTTTTCTCAAGTTCATTTTTTAAGGAATCATACTTTTCTTGAGTATGCAATTTTAGATTATTTAAAGCTAACCCAATTTGCTTTTTCTGTTCACTAGGGATGGATTTAAAATCTTCAAAAAACTTAGTAAGGATTCCTTTACGACTGAGATATTTTAGACGTAAATCTTCAAGTGCGTTGAGGTCTGTTACTTTTGATAGGTCATCATCAAAGTTTTTTCGGGTATCTGTTATTTTATCGAGCATAAGCAATCCCGAGTATTTAAAGAAATACCCTCTCGAATAAAATTGTAATTAAAATTCGAGAGGGTTAAAATTAGTTCATTGCAAATTTAACAACATCTGCAAAAGCTTGAGGATTTTCAACTGCAATAGAAGCTAATAATTTTCTATTTATTTCGACACCTTTAGCATCTAATAAATTAAAAAGTTTAGAATAAGAAATACCATGTTCTCTAGCTGCTGCATTTATACGAACGATCCAAAGTGAGCGATAAACTCTCTTTTTCTGTTTTCGATCTCTGTAAGCGTGAACAAGTCCTTTTTCAACATGGTGTTTAGCAACAGTTAAAACTTTACTGCGTGCACCCCAGTAGCCTTTTGCTTTTTTCAGTAATTTCTTACGCCGAGCCTTTGATGCTGCTGAATTAACTGATCGTGGCATATTTTATTTTTCTCCAATTATTGTAGCATTATTTTTAATCTTTTTGAATCTGCTTTTGAAACAATCACTCCTTTACGGAGTTGTCTTTTTCTCTTTGTTGATTTTTTTGTGAGGATATGAGACTTATAAGCTTTATTCCTTTTAATTTTACCGGATCCGGTTTTTCTAAAAGTTTTAGCGGCTCCTCTATTACTTTTCATTTTGGGCATCTTAACACCTATCTATTTTTTCTTTTTACCTTTTTGCGGTGCGAGTATAGCATGCATCGCTCTGCCTTCAAATTTTGGTTCTTGTTCTACTTTGGAAACGTCTTCCAATCTTTCTAAAAATCTTTTTAACAAATTTTCACCTAGTTCAGTATAAGCTAACTCTCTACCTTTAAATATTACAGACACTTTAACTTTATCACCCTCTTCAAGAAAATTAGCTGCATGTCTTGCTTTGAAATCAAAATCGTGTGTATCCGTATTTGGATGTAAACGAATTTCTTTGAGTACGCTTACTTGCTGTTTTTTCTTTTGTTGCTTTTCTTTTTTCTGTAATTCATAAACAAATTTTCCATAATTGATAACTTTGCAAACCGGTGGTGTTGCTTGCGGAGCAATTTCAACTAAATCCATACCAGCATCTTCTGCAATTCTTAAAGCTTCTTTTATTGTAACAATTCCGATCTGCTCTCCGTTTGCACCTATCAATCGGATTTCAGGAATTCTAATTTCCTGATTAACGCGATATTTGATCTCTGTAATAAAAAACCTCTTTAATTGTGATTAATTCTGTTTTTAATTTCATCTGTAATTTGTATAATAAAATCATTTAATAGCATTATACCTTTATCACCTAACTTATGCTGGCGTACAGATACTGAATTAGATTCTTTTTCCTTTTCTCCAACTATCAACATATAAGGAACTTTTTGTGTTTCCCAATCACGAATTTTATAACCAATTTTTTCATTTCTTTCATCAAGTTCAACAATAATATTACTCTTTTTTAATAGATCTGCAACATGTTTTGCATATTCAAAATGATTTTGAGAAACCGGAATAACTGCAGCTTGAACCGGTGCGAGCCATGTAGGAAATGCACCGGCATAATGTTCAATTAATATTCCCATAAATCTTTCAATTGAACCAAGCAATGCACGGTGAATCATAAATGGCTGGTGTTCTTTTCCATCTTCTCCAATGTATTTCATTTCAAAACGAGCCGGTTCATTAAAATCAAATTGTATTGTACTTAATTGCCATTCACGATTTAATGCATCTTTAATTTTTATATCAATTTTAGGACCGTAAAAAGCACCACCGCCTTCATCTATTTGATACTTTATATTTTCCTTCTCAAGAGCAGTCATTAATGATTTTGTTGCTTTATCCCAAGAATCATTATCACCAACTGAACCTTCTGGTTTAGTTGCAACATAAAAAGACAATTCTTCAAAGCCAAATGCTTTGAGCATAAAACTTGAAAATCGTACAACTTCTATAATTTCATCTTCCATTTGTTCGAGGGTACAAAATAGATGTGCATCATCTTGTGTAAATCCTCGAACTCTCAATAATCCATGCAGTACACCGCTCTTTTCATAACGATATACTGTCCCCAGTTCCGACCACCGAAGTGGTAAATCTCTATATGATCTCAATTTTGTTTTATAGATCATAATATGGAACGGACAATTCATCGGTTTGATAAAATAATTTTGTTCATCAATATTCATTGGAGAATACATGCTGTCTTTGTAAAAACCAAGATGTCCGCTTGTTTCCCACAACCAGCTTTTACCAAGATGAGGTGTATAAAGAAGTTCATAACCGTTGGATAAATGCTGTTCACGCCAGAAAGTTTCAATTGTATTTCTTATCCGTGCACCTTTGGGATGCCAATAAATTAAACCGGCACCGGCTTCTTCATGGATACTGAAGAGATCTAATGCTTTGCCTAATTTTCTATGATCACGTTTTTTAGCTTCTTCAAGAAAAATTAAATAATCATCAAGCATTTTTTTCTTTGGAAACGAAATGCCATAAATTCTTTGCATCCTTTTATTATGCTCATCACCGCGCCAATATGATCCGGATACATTCAACAATTTTAAGAATTTAATTTTGCCAACATCAGGAATATGCGGACCAGTACATAGGTCAGTAAAATCACCTTCGTCATAAATACTTATAAGATCTGCAGCATCATCAAGTTCACTGAGAATTTCGAGTTTATAATTATCACCCTTCTTTTCAAAAAATTTAACTGCGTCTTCTTTTTTTAATTCAGTTCTTTTAAATGGATTCTTCTGTTTTGCAATTTCCAGCATCTTATTTTCAATTTTTACAATATCATCTTCGGTTAACGTTGAGTTGATATCAATATCATAATAGAAACCAGAATCGATTGCCGGACCTACACCAAATTTTGCTTCGGGATAAATTGTTTGCACCGCATGAGCCATCAAGTGTGATGTTGAATGCCAATATGTATGTTTGCCTAGCGGATGATCAAATGTAAGAATTTCTAATTCAGAATCATTGTTCAATTTAGTTGTTAAATCTTTTATCTCTCCATTAATTTTAGCAACAAGTGCTTCCTCTGCTAACTTACTAGAGATTTTTTGAGCGATTTCGAAAGGAGTTACCCCTTTTTCGAATTCTCTTACTGATCCATCGGGTAATTTTATTTTAATAATTTCCATATCTCTTTCTAAACAAAAGAAAACGGAGCTTCCTCCGATTTGTGTGGGTTCTATAGGATTCGAACCTATGACCTTCTGCACGTCAAGCAGACACTCTAGCCAACTGAGCTAAGAACCCATCAAAAATTAAAACTTCATTATATAACCTTAAAAGAAAATAAATTTATGTACCGAGAGCCGGACTCGAACCGGCACGGGTGAAAACACCCATAGGATTTTAAGTCCTATGCGTCTACCAATTCCGCCATCCCGGCAAAATGGAATGCAAATATAAATCTTTTTTCTAAAATTTCGCAATAAATATGTTTTTATGCTATAAAATATTTCTTGTTTTGTTATAATTTGAATTTGAGATGAACATTAAAAAATTTGAAATTTGCAAAGAAAGGAACAAAGAACTATTTTTGCATTCACTTTTAAGGGCCCATAGCTCAGTTGGTTAGAGCAGCTGACTCATAATCAGCGGGTCGGAGGTTCAAGTCCTTCTGGGCCCACTTCAAAAAGCTCGAATATGAATCATATTCGGGCTTTTTTGCTTTAATTATTCACTTTTTCTTCACCTCTCGATACCATTCACTCGAATCTTCGAGTAGTGAATTAACTTTCTTAACCAACGAATACGGATCCTCCAAACTTCCTTCTTGCAACAGCGATAAATCATAAATCTGCTCAGTTATGTTTTTCAGATATTCATCGTTGGGATCACTCTTAAAAATATGAATTAAATTTCTCACCAATTTATTATCCGGATTTACTTCTAATATCCTTTTTTGATTTCCAAAATTCTGATTTGTTAACTTCATAATCTTCTGCATAGTTGCTGATATAGTATCATCTTCAGATATTAAACATGCAGCGCTATCAACTAACCTTTTCGATTCCTTAACATCAGTTACTTTATCACCTAGTATCGATTTCATTTTTGTTAACAGACTGAAGAAATGTTTTTTATCATCTTTATTTAGTTCTTCAAGTTGATCATCATTCTTTTTTATGTTTTCAAATTTATCAAGATTCTTGAGATCAATTGATGCAGCCGATTTGAACTCATAATCCTTGTATTTGCGAAGTGAAGAGATTACAAATTCATCAACTGGTTCAACAAGGAATAAAACTTCCAATCCTTTATTTTTAAATATTTCGAAATGTGGATCGACTAACAAAGCATCACGGCTACTGCCGCTTAAATAATAAATTTCTTTTTGCCCATCTTTCATTCTTGATGTATATTCTTCAATAGAAATCAATTCATCACTATTAGTGCAATTTGACGAATTGAATCTTAGTAATTCCATAATTTTATCGTGATTTACAAAATCTGAATAACCAAGTTTTAATATTTTACCGTGTTCTTTCCAAAATTGTACATACCATTCTTTGTCATTTTTTGATTTGTCAATCAAGTGAGAAAGTACTGTGTTGGTGACACTCGAAGATATCTTTGAAAAGATTATATTTTCTTGTAAAGTCTCACGAGAAATATTTAAAGGAAGATCCTCTGAATCCACAACACCTTTAACAAAACTCAAATACTCAGGCAATAAATCCTTGTTCTTATGCTGAATTAAAACTCTGCGTACATACAAATCGAGTCCATAATTTTCACGGTCATGCCAGAAAAAATCCATATTCTTTTTTGGAATAAAAAGTAGTGCATTAAATTGAATTGGTGCATCAACAGTTTTATGGATCAAGTCGAGCGGTTCTTCATTATCATAAGTTAAAAAATTATAAAATTCTTTGTACTGCTCTTTTGTTATTGAAGTTTTTGGTTCGCGCCATATTGCGCTAACAGTATTAATTTTTTCTTTATCAACATAAATAGGGAATGAAATAAAGTTCGAGTGTTTTTTAATTATAGATTCTAATTTCCATTTCTCAGCAAATTCCTTTGCATCATCTTTAAGATAGACTTCAATTCTTGTACCTCGTGAAATTTTTTCATCTAAATCTGAAATTTCATAATCACCTAAACCATCAGACCTCCAAAGTACTGCGGGTTCATCTTTACGAAAAGATTTTGTTTTAACAACTACTTCTTTAGCTACCATGAATACTGAATAAAAACCAACACCGAATTTCCCGATAATATTGTTTACCTCTGATTTTGCATCGGCAAGTAATTTGACAAAATCCTCTGTACCGGATTTTGCAATTGTACCGATGTTCGATATAACTTCATCGCGTGTCATACCAATACCGGTATCAGTTACCGAGATAAAATTCTTCTTGTTATCAAATTCAATTGTAATTTCGAGTGGTAAATCATTATTTAATATTTCAATACCGCGATTGGATTCAAACCGCAGCTTATCGAGAGCATCCGAAGCATTGGAAATCAATTCGCGTAGGAAAATTTCTCGGCTTGTATAAAGAGAATGAACTAATATATCAAGTAATTTTTTAACTTCTGCTTTGAACTCATATTTTTGAGTATGAATTTTTTCACTCATAGCATCACCTTACATTTTATATTAGTAGCAAAAATATTTTTTGTTTTACAAAAATATTGATTTGTAATATTTGAGAAAAGATTTATAGGAAGGGATTATTTATCAATCTGATCTTTTTTTTCTGAATCGTCTTCGTGCAATCCTTTTTTAAATTGCTTAACCCCTTGTCCAATTCCTTTCATTAATTCAGGAATCTTTTTACCGCCAAAGAGAAGTATTAGAACTAAGACAATAAGAATTATTTCAGTTGCGCCGAAATTCATTTGTATGTCCTTTTTAGTTGTTCGAAATATACAAATTTCTTGATAAACTACACTTTGTATACCCCGATAATCTAGTAGTCGAATATCCCTGGAGAATATCTCGCTAAAAATTTATAATGATGAGCAGTTTTCTCTTCATTTTTATCATGATTGTATATTTTCATTAAATAAAAATGCGATACCATATTTAGTGAATCTAAAGCTAAACTCTTTTCAAAATAATTTTTACTTTTATTGATTTTATTGAATTGAAAGTGTGCCATACCTCTCAAAGTGTTAACATCGGGCAGAGTAGTTTTACATAATTTTTCAAGTTTATAGCATTCATTATTTATTATATCTAATAAATTGTAGCTGCTCATATTATTGATACCATTTATCATGTTGCTTACATTTATAAAATGTTTTAGAAATTTAATATTGCACTCATTTTGAAAATTAATTAGAGGTTCTTCCCGTTTAGTAAATATTGGTAATAGCTGCTGTAGTTCACTTGAATAGATAAGCGCTACATAATAGTTTTTTTGAAATTTTTTATTCGAAAATATTGCACACTCTGCAAAAGCACTTGGTTTTGCACCAGCTGGAAAAATTATATAATCCGGTTTCTCATTTAGTACATAATCTGCATTATAATGTCTTTCTTTCCATAGCACCGGAAGTTCTTCATCAATTCCTTCAACAATTTTGGAATTATGTGCAATGTATTCATTTGTTAAACCTACAATATCAATCACCCGTGCATTAATTTTATATGAGAAAGAACCGATAGTAGAAAGTGCAACTGAAATTTTTTCTTTATTATTGAAGCCGGTTGATTCTATCCAATCTGCATAGATTTTCATTTTTTTTACAAGTCCGCTTTCATATGATTTTTTTTCTAAAACTTTCGGCACTTGATTGTGATAGTTTGTCACTGCATATAGTGCAATTATCAGAATTAAAGCAACTAAAGAAATCGTACGGATTATTTTTAATCTAACTATCATATGTTCAGTTATAGAGATAATTCCTTTCACTGAGAAGATAAATATTAGTGGTAGAAACGGTAAGAAAAATCGGTAAATTTGGAGTACATCGCCTCCTATTATAATAATTGCAATAAAGTTTAGTAATGTAAAAAAGTAAAAAAAAGAAATTTCATTTTTCTTCTCCTTAAATGCAAAAATTGGCAGAATCAATAAAGCACCAAACACTAAATTACTTTCCGCAAATTCGTAGAAATATTTCCACCCCCGTACAAGAAATTGAAAAGTAAATTCTGTTTTAGCATAGAATGTATTGGGGAATAAATATCCATAGTAAATTAAACGGAAGACTATAAATAAAATTATCGGGATAAAGAAATAAAACAATTCTCTGTTGCGTGAATTATTAAAATATATTTTCAGCCTTATTCTGTATTTGAAATCTTCGCTTATGATGGTCGAAAACAATTCATACAAACAAATTATTATGAAAAAGAAGAGTCCTTCCGGACGTAATAGAGAATTAATTATCGATAAAATTATGAACGCTTTCCCAAATTTTGTGCGACTTTCTCTAATAAAAAAATAATAGAGAGATAATAATGTTAAAAAAATGAATAATGATGTTTCCATTCCGCTGATACTCCAATAAATCATTGGGGCTGAAAAACTAATGAGTAATGGAGGTAATAGAGTGAATGAATGATCAATAAAACTCGCATTATCTTTTAATAAGAATAAGCGTGATAATAAATAGGTAATCCAAATAACTGCGATGCCAAAAAATGTAGATAGTATCTGCGATGTAATCTCAAGATTGGCATTAAAATAATAGAAATGACTTAACAGTAAAACCCATAAAAAATTAGTAAAACCTTCAACTTGTTCTCCTTTATTAAAAACTAATCCATTGCCATCAACAAAGTTTTTTGCATAACGGAATGATGTATATGCATCATCTTGGATGAAATTCAGTTCAACACATTTTAAAATAAAATGATAACTGATGATTATTAAAACTATAACGGATGCAGTAATGAATAAATGGTTTTTTGTTTTCATTCAACTAATCTAAAAGTATAATAGGAATTAGTTAGGTAATAAATTACTAATTTTGTACAAAGCATGCTTTTAAGACTATAATATTTAATTTAAAATACTTAATAACATTGGACTTAAAAACTCACATAAAAGAAACAGTAAAACTTGCAGTCCCAATTTCACTTGGTCAATTCGGTCACATATTGATGGGGATTGTAGATAGCATAATGGTCGGCAAAGTTGGTTATGCCCCTCTTGCAGCGGCTTCTCTTGTAAATGGATTATTCTTTTTAGTATTAGTTATTGGAATTGGTTTATCATTTGCTGCAACTCCGCTAATAGCTATTGCAAAAGGTGAAAATAAAGATGAAGAATGCGGAAAGATACTAAATCATTCTATTGTTGCTAATCTTTTATTTTCGGTGATTATTTTTATTTTAATTTTTCTTCTTTCATTTTTAATTCCAAACTTAAATCAACCGAAAGAAGTCGTTGAACTTGCTATCCCTTATTTACAAATATTATCATTATCGATCTTCCCTTTCATTATTTTTCAAAGTTATAGACAATTTCTTGAAGGATTATCATTACCCAATCCACCAATGGTTATAGCTTTATCAGCCAATATTTTAAATGCATTTCTTAACTGGATATTTATTTATGGCAATTTTGGATTCGAGGCAATGGGTCTGTTCGGTGCCGGTATTGCAACAACAATAACAAGATACATTATGGCTGCTTCATTAATGATTTATACAATAAACTATCAAAAAGTAAATAGCTATTCTCCACAACTGAAATTCAAACCCTTAGATCTAAAACTCATTAAAAAAATATACCGGATTGGATTACCAAGTGGATTTCAATACTTTTTTGAAGTTGCATGTTTTTCTTTTGCAACTATTATGGTCGGTTGGATTGGCAGTAAACAACAAGCGGCACATCAGATTGCACTCAACTTAGCATCAGCAACTTATATGGTTATGCTGGGAATTTCTGCAGCCGGTACAATCCGTGTAGGTGGTGCTTTCGGAAGAAAGGAGCAAAAGGAAATTAGATTAGCTGGATTCACAGCTTTAGGTATGTCATCATTGCTAATGTTATTTTTTGCAATAGTAATGATATTGTTACGGGATATTTTACCGACATTTTATAATAACGATCCCGAAGTAATTTCTTATGCAAGCACACTTTTAATTATCGCTGGTATGTTTCAAATTTTTGATGGATTGCAAGCAACCGGTGTTGGCATATTACGAGGATTAACTGATGTGAAAATACCATTATATGTATCTTTACTATCATACTGGGTAATTGCAATTCCTATTGCATATATATTAGGATTTATTTTTGATTATGGTGTTTATGGAATCTGGTTTGGTCTGTTATTAGGATTAGCATCTGTAGGTATAACATTATTTATAAGATTTAACAAAAAAAGTTTATTATCAATTAATAATTAATTTTCCAATTAATGTTTGCTCAACCCGAATAATAGATTATTTTTACCCTCAATATTTTTGAAAGTTAAACAATGTACAGATTCGCTCCAATCTTTGTTATCTTAGCTGCATCATTATGGGGTATAGATGGTATAGTTTTAAGACCTTCTTTATATGGATTACCAGTACCGCTAGTGGTACTGATAGAAAGTGCAATAGTTGCATTGCTCCTCTCACCAATTCTTATTAAAAATATTGAAAAAATTAAAAAATTATCTGTAAAAGATTGGATAGCTTTTTTCTTTGTTGCATTGCTTGGCGGTGCAATTGGAACTATGGCTATTACTAAAGCTCTCTTCTATGTTAATTTTGTAAATCTATCTGTTGTTATATTAATTCAAAAATTACAGCCGGTATTTGCAATATCACTAGCCGCAATTTATTTAAAAGAAAGATTGCCAAAAGAATTTTTTCTTTGGGCATCTTTAGCAATTATTGGTGCTTATATAATGACTTTCGGTTTTTCATTACCTAATTTTAGTACTGGTGATTATACCACGTTAGCTGCATTATTATCATTGATTGCTGCATTTAGCTTCGGATCATCTACAGTATTCAGTAAACGCGCATTAAGAAATGTAAATTTTTCAGTTGGCACTTATATTAGATTTTCAATTGCGTTTATTATTATGATGGTTTGGATTGCTATCACTGGTGAATATTCTGCAATTAACCAAGTTTCTAAAAATCAATGGCTGATTTTTTTATTAATAGCTTTTACAACTGGTGGGGCTGCAATTTTTCTTTATTACTATGGATTAAAAAATATTACAGCTTCTGTAGCAACTGTTTGTGAATTAGCATTTCCTCTCACTGCAGTGATATTAGATTATTTTATTCACGGTAGTATGTTAAATATTATTCAATGGATTGGGGTTACAATATTAATTTTAAGCATTCTAAAAGTTACATCCATTAAAATTTCACACTAACTTTTTACTTTTTAAACATTAATTCAAATGTTACTACAGCAGACACGGTATAAAAACTAAGATACATTATAATTGATGAAATAAAAGTTAGATAAACAAATTCCTTTGCTACAAACCTAACCAGCCATAGTGAACCAAATGTTAATAGAATTGAAATTATTGGTTCAATCATTAAAAAAAACTTCAACCATCCATCTATATAAGAATTAAAATAAAAAATTAAACCTATCGTAAAAAAAACAAAACCTAATCCTAATATGTGATTATGTGTGGTTATTAACATTTCTGTTATAGGTTTTGGATAATATTCTTGTATCTCAAACTTATCATCAAGCAAAGAATCAGACCCTTTAAATCTATTAACAGTGCCTTCGGTAGTCATTGATGTTGTATTAGCCAAATAAAACAATCCAACACTAACACCAATAGTTAAGAGTATAGTATAGGATAGTAAAAATATTTTAAGAGTTTTTTCTAATTGAGATAAATATATTTTCATTCAGAATTTAATAATTCATTGTATAATAAAGTTAACTTTTTCACACCTTTTGTTATTGAATTTACTGAGATTGTTGCACCACTGATAGAACTTATTTCATTTCCAACTGCGTAATTACTAAATGAATCTCTGTTATTAAATTGTTTAAGCCATCTTTTTTCGGTTACTTGTCCACCATATTGCTCACGGTATTTAATTATTTCGACTGATTGAATTTTACCATACAAATCAAAAATAACTATAAACGTTATAGGTAGAGATTTACCATATACATTATCAAGAATGGCAGTTGCGTAATGCCCCCCTTTCCCGAAGATTTTCCAAACGTATAAAAAATCTTTATAAAATTTCTGACCTGTATCTTTTTCAATTTTATTTTTTAAATCTTTTGGTATGATATACTTCCCAAATTTTAATTCTAATTCATTCGGGAAAAAATTTCTTAAGAAATATTCTGCTTCATCTTTAATGGAATTTGGTAACCCATAAATCAATAAAAAAGATATGATAAATGCTAAACTTTTCATCTTCAATCCACTTTAGAACATATAACCGGCACCAAGATTTAAAAAAGTTGACATTTCATTATACAATTCTCTATTTCTCAAACCAATATCAGCTTTAAAAACTATTTGTTGTAATGGTTTTACAGAAACACCAAACATGTAATATGTATAGTGATTCTGTTTTTCACTATTACCACCAGTTTGTGTATAGGACGCAGTATTTGTATTTGAGTATCTAATAAAAGGAATGATCTCTGTTGGGATATTTAAAAACTGGGATATGTTATAACCTAAATCAATATAATAACCAGTAGATTCTTGGAGATTCCCTTTTTCATAATTGATATTACCATATTCAAATAAGGCATAAATATTATCATTTACATATTTAGCATGTATTTCATAGATGTTGATTTTATTTGATGATGAATCACCCGATGCTTTATTGTATGTAAAAGATCCGCCAAGCCTTAATCCTTCAACACCTAAGTAGTCTATTCTAAAATTAAGTAACGGATTTTTTGCATCAGTTTTGAAACCTTTTCTTCTTCCATTTCTAATTCCGCTCCCTTCACTAAATTTTTCATTATTCAGTCCTTCCATCAATGTCAATTTATAATCAAAAAAATTTATTCTGCCGTATAATGCAATTCCATTTCCGAACCAAGTTGTTGGAATAATACGGCTATTATATTCCGGTCTCTCAACCCCAAAAAATAATGGTGGTTCGTGATATTCATTTATTAAACCGATAGATGGCAATACAACCCCTACTTGGAATCCAAACCAATCTGCATGATGATAATTTAAATACGCTTGCTCTAGTTCAAGTTCTCCATGACCGTCCTGAACAAAATTATGTTCTAGCTCCAATTCTGATTTAAAAGACCATTTCTCCGACCATGCATACCCAAAAAACGTAACGAATCTATGAAAATCGATTGACTTAGAAATCATCCCGTTTTCTTTTTTTTCTTGATTAAAATGAAGTTCCCCATATCCAGCAATTGAATATTTTGGTTCGAAAAATTCATCATCTTGTGCACTAAAATTTGAATAAGTTACAACATAGATTAATAAAACAAGTAAGAATATTTTCATTTTAGCCTATAATCAAAAGAATAATTTTTATTTAGACTAAATATAAATACAGTTGCGTAAAAAAACAAGTATGATAAAAAGATTCTTATGAATTAATTAGAAATTTGGCTCAATACTTCAATAGCTAATTTCCAATCGCCGGTTTTATTAAACCATATTCGCATATAGTTGAATTTTGTAGGAATTTCAGAAGGATTTTGTTTCTCAATTATACCGTAAGTATACCCAAGATCACCCGCTAATGATAATTCACCATCAGTAGTAGTAAAATTAAATTCACCGTCCATTGTTTTTGCATATTTTGTAATTGAATCAATACCACATATTGGGAATAGACCATCGCGGAGAAGTCTGGTTCTTTCATCTGAGAATTTGAAATAAGTATCTATATAATCTTTTTTATTCATACCAGAATTAAATTTTTTATCTAAATCAATTATGATATTCTTATTTCCATGCTCTATTTTGATATTACTAAATTTTTGAAGACTTCTATTAAAAGGAATGCTATCAATTTGGTAATTAGGTTTATCATTATTGTTTCCAATATCAATTGCAAACTTGAATGATCCATCATCTTGCAACTCCCAAACTGTTGCAAAATTACCAAAGGCAACGGCAGAGCTATCCTGATGCTTTCTAAATTCCCAGGGACCAGTAGTAAATCCAAAATCATTTGATTTGGAAAGGAATGCAATTTCTGGATACCATTGAAGTATTCCAGATGAACTATTCTTTTGATTCAATAAAAAATTTTTCCCATTAACAGCGGTTGGTCTAAAAAGGATTCCATCATCAGCAATAAATTCTAAAAATGAATTACGAATTCCTACAACTGCCGCTCTATCCGAAAATGAATATTCGGTTTCAATTAATTTATTGAAATAATCTTCGTGAGTTTGTGCAGATAAAAAAATAAAAGGTGTGATAAAAGAAATAAAAAATGATTTCACTATTCCCCCAAATAATAAAAATTTGTAAAATATTTTTTTAGAGATTAATCTTTACTTTTTCTCAGGTTTTTCTTTTTCAAATTTTAAGGAAGCAGAATTAATACAATATCTTAATCCAGTTGGTTTAGGTCCATCGTCAAAAACGTGACCTAAATGTCCACCACAATTACTACAAATAACTTCAATTCTACTCATAAAATGACTATTGTCTTCTTTTTTGACAATTTTATTTTCATCTTCAGGGGCATAAAAACTTGGCCAGCCGCAGCCGGAATCAAATTTTGTGTCAGATATAAAAAGTTTTTCTCCGCATCCAGCGCATTTATAAACACCCTCTTCTTTCAAATTCCAATACTCACCGGTAAATGCTTGTTCAGTCCCTTTTTCTCTTAAAATTTTATATTGCTCAGGTGTTAAAATTTCTTTCCATTCTTTTTCAGTTTTTACAACTTTAGTTCTCACTGAATCCCCTTTCTTAATTTCATTGTTTGAAGAATGTTGTGCAGAGCAGTTTGTTAGTAAAAATAAATTGAATAGAACAAATGCTGTTTTATTAAATAGTTTAAGATTTATTTTCATTTTTATTTTTTTTGATATAAGTATTTAGAATAAATTAATTCATCCGTTTCATATATTGCTCAGTTTCTTCAAGAGAGTTGAAATAACCTATTCTAACTCTATACCAAGTTCCCCCTTTATTTGCGATGTATGCTTCTGAAATAAAAGAATTATGTCCCAATTTTTTTAATCGCAAAGCTTCTTCTTCTGCTTTAGCCTTATTTTTCCAAGATGAAACCTGGAAATAGTATTTAGAACCATCCGAATAAATAGTTCCATATAATTTTTTCTCTTCACCAGTTTTAATAGTGGGTAGAACTGAATTTTTTTGCACAACAATATTTTGTTCTGGTGGTTTAGCAGTAAATTTTAATTCTTCGTTTAATTTTTTATCAATGAATTTTTCTGTTAACAACTCACGTTTATCTGCTACTTTATGTGTATCTACTGAAATCTGTGTATTCTCTTTTTCAGCTAAATTAATTTTTTCAATAGTTCCATTATTTTTAACTGATTCATTTGGATTTTTATTTATATAAGATTCGCATTCAGCAAGGATTGAGAGCATGATTTTATTTGAATCAATAGGGACTGCAAAAGTTGATGTTTTAGTTGAAAAACCCGGAAGAGAAGATTCACCTAATATTCTCCAATTTTCATCGTAAAATAGTGTACCAATAACAGTATATTTTTTAGTAGCCAGATCAAACAATAATTGCGATTTAATACTTGTCACATTTTTATTGATAGAAGAAACTAATACCGGAGATTTAAATTTAGACAAACTTAATGCAGTAATCTGAGATTCAATTTTTTTTATACTCGAAGTATCCAGAAAAACATTTTGATCTTCCAATTCAAGGACATTTTTCCATTTCGAATTAGGAGCTTGAGCTAATATCTCTAATCCCACAAAAAATATTATAAATAAATATTTAATTGATTTCATCATTAAGCTAATATATTTATTTAATAATTGAATTTAATGAAATAAGTTCAAAGGAAAAATCCAATAATTAAATATATTTATTAAAAAATATTTTTTTAATTAACAATTTAACATCTAAAAATTTCTAAAGTTCTGACATATTCTTGACAATAGTACATCTAAGTATTATTTTCACGACAACTTTTTTGAAATCTAATGCTTACAGAATTCGGAAAAATCCTCATATTTATAATTCTAGGTATTGTATTTATTGTAATTACCTTATTTTTAAGCAAATTAATCAGACCAAATAGACCAACCTACGAAAAACAAAAAGTATATGAATGCGGTGAAAATCCCGAAGGATCTCCTTGGGTAAAATTTAATATACGCTTTTATGTGGTAGCACTAATCTTTTTGATTTTTGATGTTGAAGTGGTTTTATTATTTCCTTGGGCATTAGCATATAAAGAATTTGGATTTTATGGTTTTGCCGTTGGTTTGATATTTTTACTAATCTTGGGATTAGGTATGGCATATGAGTGGCGTAAAGGTGATTTAGAATGGGCAAGGCCTAAAACAAAACCGCCAAAATTAGATGAATTATTGTCACAAATGCCTAATACTCAAAAATAATTAAAGAGAAACAATGGGATTACTTGATAAAGAATTTTCTGATGGTAATATAGTAATTGCAAAAGTTGATGATTTATTTAACTGGGCTCGCCTTTCTTCCGTTTGGCAATTAGGTTTTGGTTTAGCATGCTGTGCTATCGAAATGATGGCAACTTCTATGTCCCACTACGATTTTGACCGATTTGGTGTAATCCCAAGAAATACTCCACGGCAAGCTGATGCAATAATAATTTCTGGTACAGTTACATTAAAAATGGCAATCCGTATAAAACGATTATATGAACAAATTCCTGATCCAAAATATATAATTTCAATGGGAAGCTGTGCTAACTGCGGTGGACCATATTGGGAACATGGTTATCATGTACTCAAAGGTGTAGATAGAATTATTCCGGTTGATGTTTATGTACCTGGCTGCCCGCCAAGACCGGAAGCACTTTTAGAAGGATTACTTAAACTACAAGAAAAAATTCGTAAAGAATCATTAAGAAAAAAATCAGCATGAAAAACGCTCAAGAAATTTTTGATTTATTAAAGAATGAATTTGGTGATTCAGTTTTAGCATTTGATAAAGATATTCCTACCGAGCCAATTATTTCTATCGATCCGCTGAAAATTCATATAATCGCAAAATTTTTAAGAGAAAATGATGAATTAAAATTTGATAGTTTAATGTGTTTATCGGGTGTTGATGATGCAAATGGTACGAAAATAAAAGATGATCAAGGACTTGAAACCATTCAAGGCGGTACATTAAGCGTTTATTATCATTTACATTCTGTTTCATTAAAACACAAAATTACATTAAAAGTATCAACACAAAGAGAAGAACCCAAAGTAGAATCTGTTGAAAATGTTTGGAAGAGCGCTAACTGGCATGAAAGAGAAGCGTATGATCTGTTAGGAATTATTTTCTTAAATCATCCTGATTTAAGAAGAATACTCATGCCTTATGATTGGGAAGAAGGATCACATCCTTTAAGAAAAGATTATAAAAATCCGGAATTTTACCAAGGAATGAAGGTACCTTACTAGATGGCATTGAAGACTGAAGCAATGGTATTGAATATGGGACCTCAGCACCCATCTACACATGGAGTGTTGAGACTAGAATTAGAAATTGAAGGTGAAGTTGTTCTAAAAGTTACACCTCATTTGGGATACCTACATAGATGTTTTGAAAAACATGCTGAAGCAATGCAGTATAATCAAGTAGTGCCTTATACAGACCGCTTAGATTATCTAGCTGCAATCGGAAATAATTTTGGATATGCACTTGCTGTAGAAAAATTAATGGGAATACAAGTTCCAGAACGTGTAGAGTATATTCGTGTTATAATGGCTGAGCTACAGAGAATTGCTTCTCATTTAGTAGCAATCGGTTCCAATGGCGCTGACATTGGTGCACTCACACCATTTCTTTATTTATTCCGCGACCGAGAACACATTCTAAATATTATTGAAGAGACTTGTGGTGCAAGAATGTTATATAATTACATTTGGATTGGAGGACTTTCTCATGACATTCATCCTGATTTTGTTAGAAAGACAAAAGAGTTTGTTAATTATTTCAAACCCACAATAGTTGAATTAGATAATCTATTGAGCTACAATAAAATTTTCATTGAAAGAACAGCTAATATTGGTGTTCTTCCGGTAGAGACAGCAATTAATTATGGTGCATCCGGTCCCATACTTAGAGGAAGCGGAATAAAATTCGATCTCCGTAGAGATGATCCTTATTCAATTTACAATCGATTTGATTTTGAGATTCCGGTTGGTTTAGGATTAAAAGGTACGGTAGGCGACTGTTGGGACAGATATTATGTACGTGTAAGAGAAATGGAACAAAGTTTAAGAATAATTGAACAAGCTATCGATAATATCCCAGATGGTGATGTACAATCTGCAATACCTAAAAGAATAAAACCACCAAAAGGTACAGCATATGTTCGTGTTGAAAATCCGCGAGGTGAATTAGGTTATTTTATTATCAGTGATGGTAATACAAATCCATTTCGAGTAAAAGTAAGAGCTCCGTCATTTGTAAATTTAGAAATACTTGGAGAATTGTGTAAAGGTTATTTAGTAGCTGATGTAATTGCAATTCTTGGGAGTATTGATATTGTATTAGGAGAAGTAGATAGATAATGTATCAATATTTTTATGATTTGACTGGTAATTCTATAATCTCAACACTGATTGTTGCAGTGTTCCCGTTAGTTAATATTCTAGTTGTTGCGCTTATTGGTGTTTACCTTGAAAGAAAAGTATCTGCTTGGATTCAAGACCGTGTTGGTCCAAACCGTACTGGTCCATTTGGATTATTCCAAACAGTGGCAGATTTTATTAAAATGCTTCAGAAAGAAGATGCCGTTTCTAATCAGATTGATTCCAAATTATATAATATAGCCCCGGTTCTAGTATTCACCGGAACATTTGCAGCATATGCTGCAATCCCCTTCTCAAGCCAATTAATTGGAAGTGAAGCAGAAGTTGGAATTTTTTATGTGATTGCAATTTCAAGTTTGGTAGTAGTAGGAATTTTAATGGCGGGTTGGTCATCAAACAATAAATATTCATTATTAGGTGCAATGAGATCTGCTGCACAGATCGTTAGTTATGAAATTCCAACAGCAATAGTTGTTTTAACAATGGTTATGTTAGCTGGCACATTGAGTCTAGAACAATTTACTCAGATGCAGACAGCATATTTTTGGAATTGGAATATTTTTGGCGGTGCAGAATTCGGCTTAATCAAATTTCTGCTGATACCATTTATGATTGTTGGATTCATAATAATTTTTATAAGTACACTTGCAGAAGTTAACAGAACACCGTTCGATATTCCAGAAGCTGAATCAGAATTAGTGGCTGGATATTTTACTGAATACTGCGGTATGAAATGGGCTATGTTTATGTTATCAGAATATGGTAATATGTTTGCTGTCTCAGCTATTGTTTCAATTTTATTTTTCGGTGGGTACCACTCACCTTTCGGTTATTTGGGCAATTCTCTTGGTATTGAATGGTTGATCCCGTATGAACAAGCATTTTGGTTTTTATTCAAAGGGTGGTTCTTTATTTTAGTGCAGATGTGGTTGAGATGGACTTTACCAAGATTAAGAGTTGATCAGCTTATGAGTTTATGCTGGAAATATTTAATTCCTTTTGCTTTTGTAAATTTAATAATCATTGGATTTATTACATTAATATAAAATGAAACAATACTTTAAAGATACTTGGTTGGGTATTTGGACTGTTTTAATCGGTATGAAAATTACATTTAAACATCTCTTCACACCGGCAGTCACAATTCAATACCCCGAAGTAAAATTAAAATTACCTGATAGAGAAAGAAACAGATTATATGTAAATATGGATGATTGCATCGGATGCGATCAATGCTCAAGAGCTTGCCCAGTTAGTTGTATTGAAATCGAAACTGTAAAAAGTATCCCCGGAGAAGATTTAGGTACAACATCCAATGGTAAAAAGAAAGCCCTCTGGGTTACAAAATTCGATATCGATTTTGCAAAATGTTGTTACTGTCAACTTTGTGTATTCCCTTGTCCAACTGAATGCATTTATATGACCGATGTTTTTGAATTTGCAGAATACGAAAGAGATAATCTAGTTTATAAGTTTTCAACACTTACAGATGATGAAGTAAAAGAAAAGAAAGCAAATTTCGAAAAATTTCAAGCAGAAAAAGAAGCACAAAAAGCAGCGGCTGCTAAACCAAAACCAGATACACCGCCAGCTGCAACAAACTGATTAGAAAAAATAGATATATAAATGGATTTTTATAACATAATATTTTATTTGTTTGCATTAATAACAATTGTATCAGCTGCTTTTGTTGTTACAACTAAAAATGTAACCCATTCAGCATTTTTCTTATTGTTTACCTTTTTTGGAGTAGCTGGTATATATATTTTGTTAGGTGCTGATTTTATTGCCGTAGTTCAGATTATGGTTTATGTAGGCGGTATTTTAATTCTATTGTTATTTGGCGTAATGCTTACAAATAAAATTACAGATGTAGAAATAAAGACCGGTACGATACACCTACTGCCAGCTGCAATATCTGTTGGAGTTTTTATGGGAGCAGTAATTGCAGTAATGGTTTGGACTAATTGGAAGATTGAAGATTCACAAATACCTTTAACAACTACAAAAACTCTTGGCAATTTATTAATTACCGATTACGTTTTAATTTTTGAACTTCTTGGAATTCTATTGTTAGTGGCTTTAATAGGTGCTGCATCTATAGCACGGAGAGATAAAGAGTAAATTTTAAATTCTTAGTCATGACTTTGTTCATGGTGAATAATCACAAAATTCAGTTTTATTGAAATTCTTCACTTCGTTAAGTATGTAAGGAGGAATATTGTTTCAAGTTGGTTTAACACATTTTTTAGTAGTTAGTGCAGTATTATTTTCATTCGGTATTTATGGAATAGTAACACGTAAAAATGCTGTTATGGTGTTAATGGGAATTGAGCTGGTATTAAATTCAGCAAATATAAATTTTATTGCATTTGCTAAGTATGGCAATTTCGGCTACAGCGGACAAATAATAGCACTTTTCGTAATAGTTTTAGCAGCAGCAGAAGCAGCTATTGCGTTAGCTATTGTTCTAAATATTTATAAAACATTCGCAAATGTGAATGTTGATGAAATTGATCACTTAAAAGAATAGATCATGAGCGAAAGTTTAATTATTAATTTATCTATCTTAGTTTTGTTTCTACCATTATTTGGTTTTGTTACTGTAATCCTATTTGGTAAAAAATTCCCAAAACTTTATCTCTTTGAAGTAGCTATAATATCAATCGCTTTGCTTTTATCAATTTTCATTCTATATGCAAAATTGTCTTTCTTTAATGCTAAAGATATTATAGCAGAATTCACATGGATAAGTATGGGTAACTTACCATTTGCTGAAACAATTAATATTAATCTTGGAATTAATATAGATAATGTTGCAGCAATTATGATGTTTGCTGTAAATCTTATCAGTGCATTAGTCCATATTTATTCAATCGAATATATGCGCGGTGATAAATATTATACTAGATATTTTGCTTATCTGGGAATATTTACTTTTTCTATGCTTGGGATTGTAATTACTCACAATTTATTGATGATGTATATTTTCTGGGAATTGGTTGGTCTTTCTTCTTATTTGTTGATCGGTTTCTGGTTTCATAAAAAATCTGCAGCCGATGCCGGTAAGAAAGCATTTATCGTTAACCGCATTGGTGACATTGGTATGTTTATTGGGATTTTAATTCTCTTTACTAATTATAAAACATTTACATTTGATACAATATTCGAACAAATATCTTTAGGTAATCTTCCATTTGGAAGTGAGGCATGGTTAACAGCAGCCGGTATTTTAGTTTTTATGGGTGCAGTCGGAAAATCTGCTCAATTCCCTCTACATGTTTGGCTGCCTGATGCAATGGAAGGTCCTACACCAGTTAGTGCTTTAATACACGCCGCTACAATGGTTGCCGCCGGTGTTTATCTTGTTACAAGAATATTTGTAATGTTAACAGCAGATGCAATGCTCGTTATTGCAGTTGTAGGTGCATTCACTTCATTGATTGCTGCAACAATTGCTTTAACACAAAATGATATTAAAAAAGTTTTAGCATATTCTACTGTAAGCCAATTAGGGTATATGATTATGTCTTTAGGTGTTGGTGCTTATGTATTTGCTTTCTTTCATTTAATTACACATGCATTTTTCAAAGCTAATTTATTTTTGGGTTCAGGTTCTGTAATTCATGCTATGCATCACGAACAAGATATTCGTTACATGGGCGGGTTGAAGAAAAAATTACCAATTACTTATTGGACATTTTTAATATCCACACTTGCAATCTCAGGTATTCCGCTTACATCCGGCTTCTTGAGTAAAGATGGAATATTAGCCGGTACTTTGGCATTCGGTAAATTAACCGGACATTGGTTAATCCCAATTGTTGGATTTTCAGTTGCGGCACTGACTGCATTTTATATGTTCCGCTTAGTGATATTAACTTTTCATGGTGAGCCGAGAGATCACCATAAATTTGAACATGCTCACGAATCTCCATTAGTAATGACTGCCCCACTTGTTGTTTTAGCTGTGCTTTCGATTTTTATTTTTTACACACCAAATCCAATTTCACCCGATGATGGATGGTTTATGAAAAGTTGGGTCAAGTCACCAACGCAAGTTGTACCTGACAATACAAGATTTCATCATATGATCGAGAGCAGTAAAGAAGAAAAATCTGAAGTACATGGTGAGATTGTTCATTCAGTTGAATACACAGAAGCTATGCACTGGGCACATTATCCGGCTATGCTTCTTTCATTATTTGTTGCTGGTCTTGGAATCTTATTTGCTTTCCTATTTTATTATTGGAAAAAAATTAACGCTGACAAACTTGCTGATAAAATTAAACCATTATATAATGGTTCACTTAATAAGTGGTATATTGATGAATTATACGATAAAACTGCAATTGCTGGTACATTAGGTTTTAGTTCGATACTTGCCTGGTTCGATCAAAAAATTATTGATGGAATTGTTAACGGTACTGCATGGTTAACAAGGAAAATTTCTGCTTTCAGCGGTTTGTTTGATACATATGTTGTTGATGGATTTGTAAATTTCACCGCATTCTTTAGCGGTTTTGTAGGATTTTCATTTAAAAAATTACAAACCGGTAAAGTGCAGACTTATATAGTTTTTGTAGTTTTTTCTATTGTTATTTTATTGATGTTGTTTAAACCATTTTAAAACTTTTAATCCTGAACAAAAGCGAAGGATTTAAAATTAAACATAGGTTAGCACTATGATAGGATTTCCGATACTTTCTTTATTAACATTTCTCCCCGTACTGGGAATGGTTATAATTTTATTTTTACCGAAAGAAGAAACAAAACCGGTAAAATATTTATCATTAGTAATAACTGCTATTCAAGTTGTTCTTGCAGTTGTTCTTTTATCAAATTATAATTATTCAGCATCGGGTGTTTATGATGAAAAATCTTTTCAATTTATAGAAAAATTTAGATGGATAAATATTACCGGACTATCATGGTTGGGTAATATTAAAATTGATTATTTCCTCGGGGTTGATGGAATTAGTACTCCAATGGTACTATTAACGGCAATCATTTCATTTATTGCTACTCTGTCATCATGGACTATTGATAAATCAGTAAAAGGATACTTCGCTTTATTTTTATTACTTGATGCTGGTATGATGGGTGTATTCGTTGCACTCGACTACTTCTTATTCTACATTTTCTGGGAATTGATGCTTCTTCCAATGTATTTCTTAATCGGTATTTGGGGCGGTCCTAGAAAAGAATATGCAGCAATTAAGTTCTTTATCTACACTCTTTTCGGCAGTGTTTTTATTCTTATTGCAATGATTGGTCTTTATTTCAGCACAACTGAAATATTACCAGATGGCACAAAAGTTTTTACATTCAATATGCTTGCTATGATGAATCCGGCAAATTCTACACCGGATGGAATCCTTTCAATTTTGAATCCGGGTAATTTAAGATTCATGGCATTTTTAGCATTGTTTGTTGGGTTTGCAATCAAAATTCCCATGTTCCCGTTCCACACATGGTTGCCCGATGCACACGTTGAAGCACCAACTCCTATTTCTGTAATTCTTGCCGGTGTTTTGCTTAAAATGGGTACTTATGGAATATTAAGAATTAATTTCCCGATGTTCCCTGAAATTACCAGACAATTGATGTGGTGGATAGCTCTTTTTGGAATGATAAATATTATTTATGGTGCGCTAGTTGCATTGGCTCAAAAAGATTTCAAAAAACTTATAGCTTATTCTTCAGTTTCGCACATGGGCTATGTTCTTTTAGGAATGGCATCACTTTCAACAACCGGAATAAACGGCGCTATATTTCAAATGTTCAATCACGGCACAATCACTGCAATGCTCTTCTTAATTGTAGGTGTAATTTATGATAGAGCACATACAAGAGGATTAAACGATTTTGGAGGCCTTGCATCACAAATGCCGGTTTATACCGGATTTGTTACTGTAGCATTCTTTGCTGCAATTGGTCTGCCGGGTATGAGTGGTTTTATTTCCGAAGCATTGGTTTTTGTTGGTGCATTTGGTGTTGATGTTACAAGAATTTTAACAATAATCTCTACACTCGGAATTTTATTAGGTGCCGCTTATATGTTATGGACATTACAAAGAATTTTCTTTGGACCTTTGAATGAAAAGTGGGCTTCATTAACTGATCTTGATAAACGTGAATATGCAATGTTAGTACCATTGGCTTTGATTGTAATTTTCTTAGGTATTTATCCTTCAGCTATGCTGGACGTTATGAATTCATCTGTGAATTCACTTGTTAATTATGTTTATGGAAATATTCAATCAATAACATTTAGCGGATTTTAATAACTGAGATGACAAATTTATATCAATCATTAGAATTAATACTTCCTGAAATAGTACTTTCAATAGCACTTGTTGTTTTAGTTATATCCGATTTAATATTTCATAAAGATAAAAGATTGATACCATACATTGCCGGTTTTGGTATTGCAATAACCGGTGCATTTGTAATCAATCAATTTAATTTCAATGGTTTTGCATTTCATACTTCTCAAGATTCATTTAGAAACTATGGGATGGTTGCCGTAGATCCATTTGGTGTTTTCTTTAAGTTGATTGTTATTGCTTCATCTATATTAATTGTTTTCTTTTCTTATTCATCCGAAGAAATAATTAAGACAAATGATAGATTAGGTGAATATTATGCTCTGATTTACGGTATGATTTTAGGAATGTTTTTTATGATATCTGCTACAGATATGATATTAATTTATCTTTCTCTTGAATTACTCTCTTTATCCTCATATATACTTGCCGGATTTACAAAATTAAGAGAACGTAACACAGAAGCATCTTTAAAATATCTACTTTATGGAGCTGTTTCTTCCGGAATTATGTTATTCGGTATTTCATTGATCTACGGATTAACCGGCAGCACAAATCTCTATGTAATTAATTCACTGCTCCAGGTTACTCAAATAAACGGATTCACACTTTCATTTGCAGTTATTTTAATTTTTGTGGGTATCGGTTATAAAATTTCTTCTGCACCATTTCATTTTTGGACTCCTGATGTTTACGAAGGTGCACCCATTACAATTACTGCTTTTTTATCAGTAGCAAGTAAAGCAGCTGGATTTGCACTTCTAATTAGATTTGTTAAAACTACATTTATTTCTTTCGTTGATGTTAATGGTGTTTGGGCTTTGATTGATGTATTTGATTGGGAATCAATTCTGGTTGCTATTTCAATCCTTACTATGACATTGGGAAACTTTTCAGCATTATGGCAAGATAATCTTAAAAGAATGCTTGCTTATTCAAGTATAGCACATGCCGGATATCTTCTACTTGGTTTGGTTGTCTTTTCTAATCAGGGATTAATGGCAATTCTTATTTATTTTACAATTTATCTGCTGATGAATTTAGGTGCATTTTTAATTGTAATGCTGATTGCAAATAAAATTGGTTCGGAAGAGATAGATGATTATAATGGATTAGGTTTTACTTCGCCTTTAATAAGTATATCATTAGCAATCTTTTTGATTTCATTAACGGGTTTACCTCCTACAGCCGGATTTATTGGAAAACTTTATTTATTTATTGCTCTAATTGATGCTAAAATGGTAGTTGTTGCAATTATTGCATTATTAAATTCTGTTGTGTCACTCTATTATTATATCCGGGTTCTGAAGCATATGTATTTGGTAAAATCAACAGAATCAACCCCAACAATAATTCCTTCACTCGGCAATAAAATTCTTATATTACTATTAGTTACTCCCATTTTAATTTTAGGTGTCTATTTTTCACCTTTAATTGATTTTGCAAAACAATGCATTACAATTTTAGGTTTATAAAAGGATTCCTTGCATTTTACAGTCAGCTTTCATAGTTTTTTCACACTTAAAATAAGTTTTTGCATCTTTTTCAGATTATAGTATCTAATTCTACATTCTAAAAATTACCGGCGGATAAAAATGGACTATTTAAACGAATTAATTTCACAGAAAGAAATATTTATAAAATTTATGAAAGAAAAGTACCCACTTTATTATAATTCGAACATTTTTCTACGTGATATTCTATATGCTATTAAAAGTTACTTTGAAAAGAAGGATCAAAAAATATCATATTCGGATGCAGAAAAATTAGCATATTCATTTGTAAAGAAATTAGAAGAATCGAAAGAATTAGTCAAAATTTCACAAAATAGCTGGAAAGTGAATTTTTCTTTCGATAAGGTTGTTAATACTAAAGTAAGCATTCAAAATCAATTGTAAGAAAGGAATGAACGATGAGTGACCAAACAACAATTCAAAACGAAATAGATATTACTGATAAAGCTATAAAACAAGTTGAAAGAATTAAAGAAGAGAACAATATTCCCTCTGATTATGGATTGAGAATTGGAGTTAAAGGCGGCGGCTGTTCCGGTTTAACCTATCAACTTGGATTTGATGCTGAACAGAAAGAAAATGATACTGTTATTATTAAAGATGGTTTAAAACTTTTTGTTGATGGTAAAAGTCTATTTTATTTAAGCGGTACTGTACTCGATTTCAGTGATGGATTAAATGGAAAAGGTTTTGTATTTAATAATCCAAATGCTACAAAAACTTGTGGTTGCGGAGAATCATTCGGAGTTTAATTAATGGATAGAAGAAAATTTCTTACCTCATTAGGTTTAATTTCTGCAGCCAGTGGAATAAATAAAATTGAAGCAATAACAAATAAATTTAATCAAAAAATAGATTGGAGTAATAAAATGGGTAAATTTGAATTACCAGCACTTCCTTATGCATTCAATGCATTGGAGCCACATATAGATGCACGTACAATGGAAATACATCACGGAAAACATCATGCAGCTTATGTTAATAATTTAAATAATGCTGTAAACGGTACAGAATTAGAAGGAAAATCTTTAGAGGAATTATTCAAAAATGTATCGAAACTTCCAGCAGCTGTTAGAAACAATGGTGGCGGTCATTATAATCATGCGATGTTCTGGGAAATTATGGGACCAAATAAAGGCGGTCAGCCATCAGGTGCTTTAGGTGATGCTATCAATGGTACTTTCGGCTCATTTGAAAAATTCAAAGAATTATTTAATAATGCCGGGGCAACACGTTTCGGTTCCGGCTGGGCATGGTTAGTTTTATCAGATGGTAAATTAATTGTATCATCTACTCCTAATCAAGATAACCCTTTGATGGATGTTGCTGATGTTAAGGGATTCCCGGTAATGGGACTTGATGTGTGGGAACATGCATATTATCTAAACTATCAAAACCGCAGACCAGATTACATAGCCGCCTGGTGGAATGTTGTGAATTGGGATGAAGTCGCAAAAAGATTTTCATCAGCGAAATAATTAAGAGAAATATACTTACAAAAAAACCCGCTAATTGCGGGTTTTTTTATTTTTGATAATTAAAATATAGTTTACAAAGCACCGGTAAATTTCAATCTGTTGATTGCACGTGCAAGAGCTGCTTCAGCCCTAAGTTCATCAATATTCTCTTTATTCTTATTTGTCAATCTTTCTTTAGCACGCTCCAATGATCTTTTCGCTCGTTCTACATCAATCTCTTCTTTACTTTCAAAACTTTCTGCAAGTACCAATACTTTATTCTTGAGTACTTCAACATTTCCACCACCGGTTACAAATTCTGTATCAATATCATCAAGATTCTTAATTATAATTTTACCAACTTCAAGTTTGCTCAATAATGGTGCGTGATTAAACAATACCTGAAAATTACCTAGCGTACCGGGCAAAGATATTGCTTTTACTTTACCAGAAAAAGCAATTTTTGATGGTGTTATTATTTCAACATTTATTTCTTTCATGATTGAAGTTTCTTAGCTTTTTCAACAGCTTCTTCGATAGTACCCACATACATAAATGCTTGTTCTGGTAATTCATCATGTTTACCTTCTAAAATTTCTTTGAAACTTCTAATCGTATCTTCTAGTTTTACATATTTGCCGGTAAATCCAGTAAATTGCTCTGCAACATGGAATGGTTGACTTAAAAATCTTTGAATCCTTCTTGCTCTGCGTACAGTTACCTTATCCTCTTCAGATAATTCATCCATACCGAGAATATTGATAATATCTTGTAGATCCTTGTATGCTTGTAAGATTTCTTTAACTTTTTTCGCAACGTTATAGTGTTCATCACCAACTATATCCGGTTGAAGAATCCTTGAAGTAGAATCAAGTGGGTCAACTGCGGGATAAATTCCGAGTTCTGAGATTTGTCGGCTCAAAACTGTAGTAGCATCAAGATGCGAAAATGCAGTTGCCGGTGCCGGATCTGTTAAATCATCTGCCGGTACATATATAGCTTGCACAGAAGTAATTGATCCTTTATCAGTTGAAGTAATTCTTTCTTGAAGTTCACCCATTTCTGTGGCAAGGTTTGGTTGATATCCTACTGCAGAAGGCATACGTCCCAAAAGTGCAGAAACTTCAGAACCAGCTTGTGTAAACCGGAAAATGTTATCGATAAACAAAAGAACGTCCCTTCCTTCTTCATCGCGGAAATATTCTGCAATTGTTAATCCGGTTAAACCAACTCTTAAACGGGCACCCGGTGGTTCATTCATTTGTCCAAATACTAATGCTGTCTTTGGCAATACTCCGGATTCTTTCATTTCAAGCCAGAGGTCGTTACCTTCTCTCGTTCTTTCTCCAACACCAGCAAATACAGAGTAACCTCCATGCTGTTTTGCAATATTGTGAATTAATTCTTGTATGATAACAGTTTTACCAACACCAGCACCGCCGAATAATCCAGTCTTTCCACCTTTCGTATATGGTTCTAAAAGGTCTATAACTTTTATACCGGTTTCAAACATTTCTTGTTTGGTAGTTAAATTTTCAAATTTGGGTGAGTGACGGTGAATTGCATATCTCTTCTTAGTTTTAATTTCTGTGCCTAGACCATCAATTCCTTCTCCGATTACATTTATCAATCTTCCTAAAGTTTCAGGACCAACTGGAACAGAAATAGGTTCTCCGGTATCGTATGCTTTCATACCGCGAACTAATCCGGTTTTCACCGAGATGCTGTTGTGCTTCTACTATTAATTCTTGTTCTTTCCCTTCAAGATCTATTCTTGGAATTTTTATTGAATTATAAATTTTAGGTAAGTAACCGTCTTGAAAATCAATATCAACTACGGGTCCAATTACTTGGACAACTATTCCTTCATTATATGCCATTTTTCACCTTATTTATCAAATTTTAGTTTGTAAAATTAGAAAAGAAAGGTATGATTTCCAAAGATGATAGATTAAAAAAGGGTGGAATGAATCCACCCTTTTATCATTAAACATTAACAGATGCTTTTTCAGCTAACTCAATTCCCTTTTCAATTGCTTGCTTATTTAGAGGAATTAAGTGATGATATCTTTCGGGTAAAACTTTTTCGAGACCTTTAATTGCGCTTTCAAATTTTATGATTGGTTTCTTTTTTAGGAATGCACCAAGAATAATCATATTCATAATTTTAATATTATTCATTTTTGCAGCTTCATTGGATGCTTCAATAGGTAGAATATCGATATCTGTTCTTGTAGGAGGATTTATGATAGTACTAGCTTCATAAATTAAAAGTCCGCCGGGTTTTACAGATTTTTCAAATTTATCTAATGATGGTTGATTAAGTGCAATCACTGTATCAAATTTTGTAAGAATTGGAGAGCTGATTTTTTCATCGCTGATAATAGCAATACAGTTTGCAGTACCACCTCGCATTTCAGGGCCATAGGATGGCATCCAGCTAACTTCTTTATCTTCCATTACTCCGCTGTAACAAAGGATCTGTCCCATAGAAAGAACACCTTGTCCGCCAAAGCCGGCAATTACAATTTCTTCAGTCATCTCTATATCTCCTTATCAATTAGAAGGTTTTTTCAAATCACCAAGTGGGTAATATGGAAGCATATTTTCTTCCAGCCATTTATTTGCTTGCAAAGGAGTCATCTTCCAATTTGAAGGACAATTGCTCACAATTTCAACAAAGCAGAGTCCCTTGTTTTATTTTTTAAATTAAAAACTTTTGTTTATTTGAGATTTTTGTTTGCGAAAATTAAGATGAGTATTTAAA
>CAYXKL010000007.1:0-42585 GCA_964464825.1 uncultured Melioribacter sp.
GGCTGGCTTTGTCCGTAATTTGTTGACGGGATAGGCTTTTAATTATACGTATTTAAAAATGAATACTCCTTTGCGTACTCAAGCATCTGCTGGGTAAAATCTTCAGGATATTCTACTTGTACATCAATAATTTTTTCACCTTCCATAACCGGAACAAGTTTGGGATTAATGAATCCGGCATAAGGTGCAATGTTCAATTTTTTGTAGCGTTCTAAAACTTCTTTGTGAATTTCCTGATCAACTTTAACGCCATAATTTTCGATAAAATTCTTTCCGGCTTCGTAATCCCCTTCAGATTTTATTCTCTGTATTTCAGTAAGTAACTTCCCAAACAAACTTCTAAGTTTTTGATAATCATTAATTACAAAATATGTTTTACCATCTTTAACTTTCTTCTCGATCACTTTATCAGTTTCCCCTTTTTCGTAAACCCATTTAGAAACTGCCTGTCTATTACGCATATGTGCTTGTTCAATATTATCGCCGGGTTGAATACGTGCAAGCTGAGTCATCAATCCGTTGCGTATATAAGCATCATACTCAGTTTTTCCAACTTCGAGTGAGGGCATAACACCGATATCAATTAATTTTTGATCCAATACGTAATAGAGTGCAACAAGATCAGCACGTGCTTCTTCCAAAGCTGATGCATAATTTTTCAATGTTTCATTCGGCTGACCAACACCCGAATTAAGTTGACCCGATGCATGACCAATTACTTCGTGCATATCGGTATGAAGATCGCTACCCAATGCACCGAATTTTTTAGCACGGTCAATTTCTTCTTGAGAGTAGCAGAACTCTTCTAAAAATCCACTCGATTCAGAAGCTTTATTATATGAATATACAATGTTGCCGAGATTAACAGATTTCGAACCGTGCTCTTTTCTTATCCAATCTGCATTTGGTAAATTGATACCAATTGGGGTAGAAGGTGAAGCATCTCCTGATTCAGTTACAACTGTAATAACCTTAGCAGAAATTCCGGTTACATTTTTCTTTTTGTGTTCCGGTTTTAGCGGTGAATTATCTTCAAACCATTGTGCATTATCGCTAATAGCTTTAATTCTTTTTGTTGCTTCCAAATCCTTAAATGAAACTATCGATTCATAATTAGCACGATAGCTTAGAGGGTCATTATATGTTTCAATAAATCCGTTTACTACATCAATCAATGAAGTTGTATCTTTTACCCATTCGATATTATACTCGTCCCATTTTCTTAAGTCACCGGTTTGATAATATTCTACCAACAAACTCCACGCTTTCTTCTGCTGTTCATTCTCTGCAGCTTCAATCGCTTTATTCATCCAGTAAACAATTTTCTGAATTTCCCTATTGTACATTCCACCGATTTTCCAAACCTTCTCAAATATTTGACCTTTTTCTTTTATCAATTTTGAATTTAAACCATAAGAAACTGGTCGTTCATCTTTTGGATCGACAATTTTTTTATAAAACGATTCAACTTCTTTTTGAGTAACTCCCTCATAAAAATTTACAGCAGAGGTTTTTACCAAATCAGCTTTTGGGTCAAGATTAACTTTTACTGCATCAATATTTGGATCAAACAAAATCGGTTCTAATTTTTTTATTAAATCAGTTATTGTTTCACCATTTTGAAGCGGCAGATCATATTCATCTGAACCTCCTATGAGCTGAGTAAAATATTCTTTAGTAAATTCCGGCATTATTTTACGGGAGGAATAATGATGATGTATTCCGTTAGAGAACCATACACGTTTGGTGTATTCCATGAATTTTGAAAATTCTGGAGTATTCCTATCACCGTTAAAACTCTTAACAATTCCTTCAAGTGTTCTTCTTATATACAAATTATGTTTATAATTTTGGTCCCAGATAATATCTCTGCCGGATAACGCTGCCTGAGTTAGATAATAGCATAATATTTTTTGCTGGGTACTTAATTCATTAAAACCTGGAATTTGGTAGCGCTGAATTCTTAAATCAGCAAATTGTTCTGTTACATATTTAAAACTATCATCCGTTTTCTGCTGTTCTGTACTGCATGACATAAACGAAATTCCTATTATAATTGTAATTAATAAATATTTAATTGATTTCATATTACACCTGATTTTTTCTATTTAGTATTTTAGGATTGTTAAAATATTGCTTTTGTTCATACCAAACAATGAAATCTAATTGCACTGCATTTATAGGTGGTTTATGAATATTCAAATTATTGGCACAAAAAATTGCAATGAAACAAAGAAAGCCCAACGGTATTTCAAAGAAAGAAGAATCTCCTTTCATTTTAGGGATTTGAATAAAAAAGGACTATCTAAAGGTGAATTTGATAATATTATTAAAGTTATCACACCGGAACAACTTATTGATAAAGACGGGAAGCAATACAAAAAGAGAAATTTACAGTTTATAGTTTTCAATATTGAAGAAGAATTGCTAAATGATCCGCTCCTTTTAAAAACTCCAATTCTACGTAATGGAAAAGATGTTACTGTTGGATATAAACCTGAAATATGGAAGAATTGGAGTTAATTATATATTTAAAATGCAATTTGAACTAATCATAATAAAATTTTCCTTTCTTTTAGATCTTCAATTAACTTTTCATACCCAAGAAATTGAATAGCATCCCATCCGCGCGATTTAGCACCTTCTGCATAATCAGCAATATCATCAATAAATAAATGTTCATACGGAGGTTTCTGTGTATAATCTTCTACTGCTTTGTAAATTTCTTTTTCCGGTTTTATAGCACCTACTTTATGAGAAAGAAATACTTTGTCAAAGTAATTAAGAAATTCATAATGTTTGTATCCATATTCTTCATGAATTTCATTTGTGTTAGATAATAAACATAGTGTGTAATTCTTTTTAAGTGCCGGAAGTAATTTGTGCGTATTTAAATTCAGAGCAAATATATCTGAAAAGATTCGGCAGAATTCCTCTTCAGTAACTGTATGATCAAGCCAATCAAGCATAACATTTAAAAATTCTTTACGGTTTAATATCCCTTTTTCAAATGAACGGTGAATGTGATAATTTTCTGCATAGAGCTTAGAAAATCGATCACCCAAGTTGGGTTTTAGCTTATTGAAATGATTTAGCGCGGAACTGTAATCAAATGAGAGGATTACATTACCTAAATCGAAAACAATTACAGAATACATTATACCTCATTTTAAACAATAACTTAAGCAAAGATAAAAAGAAATAGCACACAGATGCTCATTCGCAAGCTCAAGATCATACTTGCTCGTGCAAGTTAATCCGTTTCATTCACAATGTAACGTTAACATTTCCATTATAAATAAGCCGCTTTGATTAGCGGCTATTTATTTATTTACTGCTCAACCCCAAATCTTCAGTGAGTGGATCAGGTAATTCTTTTTTCTTTTTACTTAAAAATCCGCTTACTTTTCTAAATAATACCGGAACACTCAGACGGTATTCTTCAACTTTGGAATAAACAATAGGAACAATAATCAAAGTTAGAAATAGAGAGCTTGTTAAACCTCCTATTAACGCCCACGCAAGACCGCTTTTCCATTCTGAACCGGGACTTAATGAAAGTGCTATCGGCATCATACCAAAAATCATTGTTAATGTTGTCATAAAAATCGGACGTATTCTCATTCTGCCGGCATCAATTAATGCATTAATTACATCTTCACCTTCTCCTCTTGCTGCATTTGCTCTATCTACCAATAGAATTGCATTCTTACCGACTAGCCCGACTAACATAATCATTCCTAAAATCGAAAAGACATTCAAAGATTTCATTGTTAATCCTAAAGCAAGCAGTGCACCTATCATAGCTAATGGTATAGAAAACAAAATTACAAATGGATATATGAACGAATCATACAATGCAACCATTATCATATATGTAAATAAAATTGCTGCAAGCATAGCTAATCCAAGATCACCAAAAGAATCACGCTGGTTTTTTACATCTCCTTGAAATGAATAAGTAACACCAGATGGGAAATTATATTTGCTAAGTTTCTTATCGATTATTTGCGAAATTGTACCGGTTGTGCTGCCAATAACTTGAGAGTAAATTGTAACCGACGCACTCCTTGCTTGTCTTTGTAATTTAGTTGGACCGGTTGCTCTATAAATATTTGCAAATTGTTGTAGATATATCTGTTCTCCTTTCCGATTAATAAAACTAATGTTAGCTAAATTTTCTGTCTTAGAACGGTCAAATTCATCAAGCTGTATTCTAATATCGTACTCGGTATCGCCTTGGCGTAATTTAGAATCATTATCACCAGTTAAAGCAACTTGAAGCGCTGATCCTACTTCAGCTATTGATAATCCGAAATTCAATAATTTGCTACGATCAATCTCTATTCTTGTTTCGGGATTTCCATCTTCTGCAGATAATCTAACATCGGCTGTTCCATAAATAGTTTTAATTGTATCGGCAATCTCACGCGAAGTTTTAACAACATCGTCATAATTTGGTCCGCTAATTAATAATTGTATTGGAGTTTGGTTAGCAGTTCCAAAAATTCCTATTGGATTAACTCTAACTTTAACACCTGGTATCTGCTGAACCATTTTTTTAATATCATTACCCACTTGATCGGTAGACTTACTTCTTAAATTTTTATCAACTAGTGTAACATTAATTTCTGTAGTATTACTTGAAGAAAAACCAATCATTCCTTCATTTGATGCACCAACGTTTACATACATTCTCTGCACTTCAGGCATTTTACCAATCATTCTTTCTACATGTTGTGAAATCAAATTGGTCTTCTCGATAGGTGTTCCCGGAGGCATTTCTACAGTTACAGCAAACTCACCTCTGTCTGTTTGTGTCATAAATTCAGCACCAATAAAACCAGCCGGTATTAATGCAAAGGATAAAACAAAAATCACAATTGTTGCAATTCCTACTTTCCAACGATTTTTGAAACTCCATTTAAGTAATCTTATATAATATTCGGTAAATGATTTAAATCTATTTTCGAACCATATTGCAAATCTCCCGAGCAGAGAATTTTTTGTTAGTCTTTCTAATTTTGCAAACTTTGAAGCAAGCATTGGTGTAATTGTGAATGATACAAACAGACTCATCAAAGTGGAAACAACAACTACCATAGCAAATTGTCTCATAATATTCCCAATCAAACCTCCAACGAGAGCCAATGGAAGAAAAACGGCAACGTCTACCAGAGTAATAGCAAGTGCGGCAAAACCGATTTCATTTCTTCCTCTCAATGCTGCTTTTTTCTTCTCTTCACCTTTTTCGAGATGATGATAAATATTTTCGAGCACTACTATCGAATCGTCCACTAAAATTCCAACTACTAACGAGAGACCCAAGAGAGTCATTAAATTTAATGTGAAGCCGAAAGCCCAGATAGCAATAAATGTTGAGATAAGTGAACACGGAATTGCAATTAACACAATTACAGAATTCCGAACACTGTGGAGAAACATTAGCATTACAATTGCAACTAAAATTACTGCAATTGCAAGATCTTCTTTAACTGCATTGGCCGCATCAATTGTAAATAATGATCCATCTTGTGCAATTTCAAATTTTAGATTATTATTTTTATAAATTTCCTCTAATCTCTGAATCTCTTTTTTAACAAGACTTGCAACTTCAACTGCATTGGCATCTGATTGTTTCTGCAGATTCAACCCGACAGTTGTTCTAAAATTAATACGTGTAATATTAGAATATTCTTTTATTCCATCTTCAACTTCAGCAATATCAGTAAGCCGTATTTCACCACCTTGTTTCGATTCTCCAATAGGTAAATTTTTCAAATCTTCAACTGTATTTAATTTACCGGCTATTCTCACAATATACTGTCCGTCGCTGTCTTTTATTTTTCCAGTAGGAAAATCAAGATTAGCAGATTTAATCATTTGAGTTACTTGCTGAATCGAAAGTCCGTATGATCTAAGTTTTTCCACATCTAGATTAACTTTAATTTCCCGTTCTTCACCTCCAATTAAAGCAAGTTGACCGACACCGGGTATTTTTGAAATTTGCGGTTGTATTTTATCTTTAACGAACTGATAAAATTCTTTATTCTCCATATCAGCAGAAACACCCATTCTAAGAACCGGTAATTCATCCAATGCCAGCTTGGTTATTGTTGGCAATTTAGATCCGCTGGGAAGTTTTGAAGTTACTTCGCCAACTTTTCTTTGTGCATCCTGAAGTGAAAAATCAACATTTGCAGATTGCACAAGTTCAATCATAACAAATGAAATCCCTTCTTGCGAAGTAGAGCGAATCTCGGAGATTTTATCCATACCGGAAACAGCATCTTCAATCAATTTTGTAACACCGGTTTCAACTTCATTGGGTGAAGCTCCGGGATAAACTGTAGTTATAGTTAAGAACGGTGTGGAAAATCTCGGCAGTAATTCATATTTAAGTTGCTGATATGCAAACAGACCGAGAACAATCAGTGCAGAAAAGATTACAATTATTAGCGATGGTCTTTTTATCGATAATTCTGTTACAGTCATTTTAAATTCCTTGATTTCAATTTTTTGTTTTATTTAAGAATTTCTACTCTAACATTTTCTGTCAAATTATTTTGACCGCTGACTACAACTTCTTCATTTTCGAACAAACCTTCTATTACCTGAACATAAGTGCCGGTCTCTTCACCTAAAACTAAATTACGGAGTTTTGCTATACCCTTATCAACAACAAATACTTGCGGATTTTTAATACTACCAACTAAAGCGGAACGAGGAACAACTATACTTTTTCTACCATTTAAAGTTGGAAATTCAACTTTGGCAAACATGCCGGCCTTCAGCGGATAATTTTTTCCATTAGTCACTACAATTTCCACCGGATAAGTATGAGCTTCATCTGCTTTAGAACTAATTGATTCTATTTTTCCATTAAAGAACTGACCCGGATAAACCGAAGTTGAAACTGTAACAGCATCACCGGTTCTAATTTTCACAACATCATTCTCGGATATATTAAGTTTAACTTTCAGCCGGTTAATATCCACAACATTAGCAACAAGTGTAGCTTGCGGAGCCGCTTGCACCATTGCACCTACATCTACATGGCGCGCGGTTACAATTCCAGAAATTGGTGATTTAATTTTTGTATCATCTAGTTGTCTTTTTGCAATTATGTATTGTGATTCAGCTATCGAAGCGGCAAGTTTTGCTTGATCCAACTGCGCTTCGGTTGCAGATTTTTCTTTAAATAATTCCTGAAAACGCTCATAATCTTTTTTTGCTTTCAGATAATTTGCTTCAGCGCTTACAAAAGCGGCTTTTTTTAATTCATCATCAACTTGAAAAAGAACAGATCCGGCTGTTTTGTAATCCCCTACCTTTGCAAAAACTTCTGTGATTTTTCCCTGAGTTTCGGAAATAATGTTAACATCATTGTATGCATTCACCACACCGACAAGTGATAACGATTCAGATATATTTTTCAATTCAATTTTTTCAACAGAAACGTAATATACATCTTGAATGCCGCGAGGTGCAGCACTTGCCATTTTTTGTTTATTATTTATTAGAATTGCTGCAATTACAACAATCACTACAGCAATCCCAGTAATTATTTTCCAGTTTTTCATTATTAATCTCCTATAATTTTTATTGACCAATAGATTTTTCAAGTTTTGATTTGGCTAATTCATAATCTGTAATCGAATTAACATAATTAGTTCTCGCCATCAACAAAGCTAATTCAGCATCAATTGTATCTGAAGTGAGAGCTAAACCGGATTTAAATTTTTCCCCAGTTACTCTCATATTTTCTTCTGCTTGCTGAATAGCGAATTGAGCAATTTCAATTTTCTGTTTTGATTGATTCAGATTTAAGTAATTCTGAGTTACATCCAGAATTATATTGTCCTTAATAATTTCCATCATATCATTCGTTTGTGCAAGAGCTGCTTCGGCTTGTTCTGTTTGATGAGATGTTGTAAGCCAATCCCAAACATTCATACTAAGGGAAACACCGGCATCCCATGTTCCGTTGAATTCATCTTTAGAAGGAAATATTCTCTGATTTGGTCTGCTGTAGTAGTAATTACCGAATAAATTAATTTGTGGATACCAATTCGATTTAGCTGCAGTCACCGCTGCCTCACTCGATTTTATTTTGTATCCGGCAGCTTTTAATTCCGGTCTTTTTTCAAAGGCAATTTCAATTAGTGTGTTTATATCATCAAAATTTTTCGTGACTATTTCTGGTGAATAATTTAATTCGAAATCCGTATTAAGTGGAATAGAAAGCACATTACTAAGTGCAAGAGCAGAAAGTTTAACTGCATTATCAGCATCAACTTGTTTATAGAGTGCGTCTGAAAGTTGTACTTCCAATTTCAAGACATCATTTTGTGTAAGCATACCAACACGCATTAAATTTCTTGCGTCATCTAAATGCGATTTTATTTGATTTACATTTTCATCCGATACAATTTTCATTTGTTTCGCTTTATATAAATTCCAGTATGCATTTTTTATGTTAAATACCAATTCACTTTTATCTCTATTATAATCTTCAACGGCTGCTTTAGCAGAAAATTCTGCAATATCAGAACTGCTACTCAATCTGAATCCGGTGAAAAGAGGCTGCATTAAACTCAATTGTGTTGTGTAATTATTTAGTATGTTGGGTGCAATATCAAATGTACCGAAAGGTGTTACTATACTAAATGGATCAACAGAACTCAATCGTCTATAGACTGCAGAGAGTTTAATTGAAGGAAGCCGTGCAGCATTTACTTCACTTAGTTTCGCATCAGCAGAAACTAATTTCATTGATGATGAATGAAGAGTCTTGCTGTTTTTAAGACCAATTTCAATTGCCTGATCTACAGTTAGTGATATTTTCTGCTGAGCAATAAAATTACTCTGTCCAAGAAGGATAAATGTTAATATCAATAAACTGATTTTTAATCGAATCATAAATTTAAATCTCCAATTTTTTCTTTTTTAATTATTGACTGATGATATTTGTTTTTCCCTTCATTTGTAAAAATTCCTTCAAAAATAATTTTGATAATCTCTGAATAAACTTGCTCGCCAGAAAGAGGAAGCTCTGCAACCGTTTCCGGATTCAACACATTGTGAACAGCAGATATATAAACCATAACAATCACCTCTGTATTGATTGTTCCATCAAATACTCCCCTTTTTACTCCTTCTTCAATCAAACGTGAAAGATTATTATATGCTTTTTGTTTTCTGAAAATTTGGATATCATTCCATAGATCGGGATGATTTTTAAATAAATCTTGAACCATTGGATTATTGAGTTTGGATGACTGTTTGGCTATAAAATCCATAAACTGTTTTAACTTCTCTATAAATTCAATTTGATTATTGTTTAGCAGATTTTCGACAAATATCTCAATATCACACTTTGTTGTACGAACAAGTTCTCTTACAACATGCTCTTTATTCGCAAAATGTTTGTAGAGAGTTTTTTTACTGATTCCAAGATTTGCTGCAATCTCTTCCATAGTAGTTTTTGTATAACCTACCTTCGAAAAAATTTCTTCTGCCTTAATTAGGATTCTCTGTTTTACTTCAACGTCATTCATTTATTTCTCATTTTATTTTTATTTGTTAAGATATTTATCAAAACACATTAAGTCTTAAAATGGTTCCAATGGAAACAATTATCGTATAAGTCGTTTCCAAACTTATAAAAGTTTCCTTTTAATAAAAATATTCTATATTGTTTTGATTTTACGCTAAAAATGAAGGAAAAGCCGTAGATGACTACGGCTTTTATATGAAATTATTTTATTTCGAATAATGAGTCACTAAGTCCGGAATTAATTTCAATAGAACTAACAACTAAATCGATAGTTTGAGGACCAAAACTTTGAGTAAGTTTGAAGGGATATTTAACACCTTGTACATCTCTATAATCATCCATATCTGTGGTTTGATTAAAACTGCCTTGCGGTGTATTTGCAGTGGAAATTGTTCTGACTAATAATCCGCTTTCAACGGAATAATAATATGTACTTTTCTTTCCGCTTGGAGTTGTCATTGCAACTTTGTATGCATCTTTACCATTCACACTTTCTAATCCAACAAGTTCATTCTTAATACCAAGTTCATCATACTTCAAAATTGTATGAATTGAACCTTGCAGTTTCATTTCTTCAATCTGCTCGCCGGTAAGTTCTTGAACTTGTCCCATTTGTTCTGATCTTCCTCTTTCACCATCAAAAATAGTTTTCTGCTGAAATACACCAGCATCAATAAATTGATATAATTTATTTGGTTCTTTCTGCGAGATTGTAATTGTTAAATTCATTCCCTGAACTGTGCCGGTTAGTTTTGTTGTTTTATCTTTTACTTTCAACATATTTTCTTTTCCGCCAGCAGCTTCAATATATTTATTTAATACTTGTTCAACTGTAATTCCGGTTGGTAATTTTTTAGCCGATGGATCAACAACATTACCGTTTATATCATAATAATCTATCTTATTGCTTACACTAAATCTTGTTAAATTTTTAGCAACTTCTTCACTATTACCAACAACTAAAATGTGCATATTGTTTGGTTTGATATATTTTTTTGCAGTTGCTAAAAGATCATCTGCTGTAACTGCATTCAGATTTTTCAAATAATTTTTATAGTAATCTTTCGGTAAACCATATTTTTCAATATTGATTGCAAAATTTGCTATAGTCTGCGGATTTTCAAGTGAACGGGAAAAATTGCCGGTCATATAATTTTTGGTTAATTGCAATTCTTCATCAGATACTTTTTCAGAACGGATTTTTTTAATCTCATTAATCATTTCTGTTATTGCACTATCGGTAGCAGAATTCCGCACAGTAGTAGAAGCAGTAAAGGAACCGATATATTCATCAGCATTAAATGAAGAGCCGGCACCGTACGTAAAACCGTGTTTCTCACGTAAATTTTGATTTAATCTCGATGCAAAAGAACCGCCGAGTATTGTATTTAATATTGAAATTTTTAATGCGTCTTCAGAACCGATTTTCAATTCTATAGGATAACCAAGGGAAATAACAGACTGTACAGAACTAGCACGATCTACAATAGCAACTTTATTTACAACCGGGCTTTTTGGCGTTTCATATGTTTTTGTAGGGACCTCTTTTGACTTCCATTTACCGAAATATTTCTCGACTAATTTTTTTGCTTCACTTTTATTGATATCACCAACAATTGCTAAGTATGCAATATTCGGTTTGAAATACGTATCGTAATATTCATTGCACATATCTAATGTTATTGATTTAGCAGTTTCTTCTGTTAAAGGTTCTCCGTAGGGATGATCTTTTCCGAAATATAAAATGTTTTTTACTTTTCCCGAGATTGCATTCGGATCGTCTTTCTCTGCGGCTAAACCTGATAACATTTGCTTAACTATTTTATCTAATTCTTCTTGTGTAAAATTCGGATTAAGTACGATATCAGACATCAAATCAAGTAACTTATTAACATGTTTTTTTAATGACTGCCCGAATACCCCATTTGATGAAGTATTAATTGATGCACCGATAAAATCAATTTCTTCATCAAGTTTATCTTTTGTTCGGGATTTAGTTCCAGTTCTCATCAACTGTCCAGTGGCTTCCAGGTAACCAGCATTTTTTCCTTCAAGTATTGGGTCGCGGTCAAGTACTAAATTAAATGCAACTTTGGGGACTTTAGTATTTGTAACCACAAATACTTTTAATCCGTTTTTTAATGTAAATGAATCATAATCACCTAATTTTATTTCCGGTGCCGGACCGGGTGCCGGTTTTTTACTTCTATCCAGCTGTGCAAAAGTAACAGCTGACACAAGAAACATTAATAATAAAACCAAAACTTTATTTTTCATTTTATCACTCCAATAATTTTTACAAAACCATTTTGCTTAATAAGAGATTTCATATTAAACCGGTTATGATTTATTTAATTTTGTTTGGCTGATTTTGGCAAATAGTATAATACAACACGGTTCGCTGAATTTAAATATTTATTAGCAACGCGTTTTATATCCTCTCGGGTTACTTTCATATAACGATTAATTTCTGTATTGATAAGATTTGCATCGCCATAATAAACATGATAGTTAGCTAAATTTGTAGCCACTCCTAATACTGTGCTGTTTGCATTTACAAAATCATTTTCTGTTTGATTACGCAATTTTTGAAATTCATTTTCACTTATTAATTCATTTTTCGATTTATCTATTTCTTCTTGTAATGCTTTTTCAAGATCATCCGCACTAACACCAATATTAGTAATTCCGTACACAATAAAAAGCCCGGGATGCTCCAGCATGAACGGGAAGGATCCGACATTTACTGCTTTCTGCTGCTTATCTACTACCGATTTATAAAGCCGTGAACTCTGTCCGTTTGCTAATAATGTTCCCAGCATATCTAGAGCATAAGAATCTGTTGTTCCTTGTGCTGGAATACGATATGCTTGCAGAACCAAAGGGAGCTGTATGTTATCATAAATAGTATCGCGTATTTCTGAAGTCATAGGCGGTTCTACTATATCAATATTTTTAATTTTTTGTTCCCCTTTAGGAATATCATCAAAATACTTTTGAACAAGTTCTTTTGTTTTTTTTACATCAATATCACCGGCGATTGATAGAGTTACGTTTTGAGGAACATAAAAATGTTTATAAAATTCCATGAACTCTTCAATCTTGGCTTGATCGATATATTGTACCGATCCGATCGGCAGCCAGCGGTATGGATGTAATTTATACGCTCTTTCAAATGTTTCTTCAAGAATAGAGCCGTATGGTTGATTATCATATCTTTGTTTACGTTCTTCTTTAACAACTTTACGTTGTGTTTCTACACCTATGCTGTCTACTTTCAAATGAAGTAGCCGCTCCGATTCCATCCACAGACCAAGTTCCAGCTGATTCGAAGGAAATATTTGATAATAAAATGTTCTGTCTTGCGACGTTGATGCATTCATTGTACCGCCGGCACCTTGATTCTATTTATCGAACTGACCTCTTTCGATATTCGCAGTCCCTTCAAACATCAAATGTTCAAAAAAATGAGCAAAGCCGGTCCGCTCCGGATCCTCATTCTTGGACCCTACATGATATGTTAATGTTATTGCAACAATTGGCAATGCATTATCTTTGTGTAGTATTACATGCATTCCATTCGCAAGATCGTATTGTACAAAATCAATCTTTCTTGATTGAGCATTGATCAGTACATAACCAAATAAAAGAAAAAATATCAATAACTTATTTTTCATCATAGTACCTATTAATTGTTTTATGATTTAGCTTATTTAATTTTACGGTATGTTTTTGATTTAAAATGATAATATTACGATTGTGCACGAAAATAGACGATTTAACAATTGTAAAAGTTTAGTAATTCAATGAAATAATCAAGCATTTTGTTCCCGTTCATTATTAAATTTTAATAATTATTACTAATATGACAATTAATCTTTTGTTATTCTGCCATTAGCAATACTTAAATATATGCTAAGAAAATGTATTTCATTTCAAATAAGATTTTCGTAATAATACAATCAATTTTGAAGGATTTTAGGCAATCGGAAATACTATTTTAAATAGAATCTTCCTAAGGACTATAATATTCCTATTTTTTATTAATTCGATTATAGGTCAAATCAATTTTATTGAAGAGTCTTCACCAGACATATATAACATTCCACAAAAAAAAGATAATAATACATACGATATAAGTTACTCCATTGAACCGTTTTACGACATCAATATTTTTAGATTTATTGTAGTGTTGGAATTTAAAGGTGATAATTCAGGCGAAACAAAAATAATTTTACCATCGGAATACGGTGGTCAAAATAATATAAGAGGAATTAAATTTCTTAAAGTCCTTACAGAAAATTCATACATATCTGATACACAAAAACCAGAGATTAAAATTGTAAAATACCCCCCGGGTACCAATGTAAAAATCTATTATCAAGTTGAAGAAATTAGAAAAAGTGATATTGAACTGGGCAATCATTATATGGTTGTCTTAAATCGAAATTATTTTCATTTTTTAGGTGAAACATTCTTTATTGTACCTTCGTGGGATTACTCAGCAGATTACAAATTCCGAATCAATTGGAACCATATGCCCTCCAATTGGAATATGGCTAATAGTTTTGGTGTTAATGAAAAAACACAAATCTTCACTGTTCCTTTTTGGAAATTCAAGTACTCTGTTTTTACCGGTGGTGATTTCAGAGTTATTAAAAAGACTATCGGTAACTATCCGGTGTACGTTTCAATACGTGGCAGATGGAATTTCTCAGACGATCAATTTTGTGAAAATGTTAAAGAAATTCTTCGTGTTCAAAGAGATTTCTGGCGCGATCATAACTTCCCATTTTTTTTAGTAACGGTATTACCAATTGAAGGGAGCGGTGACCAGGGTGGAACCGGAAGAATAAATTCCTATGCACTTTTTTTATCCGATGACAGAACAATAGATTACAGACTAAAAAGAGTTATAGCTCACGAAACTTTTCACACATGGCTTGGTGAAAAAATTCAATTTGCAGAACCTGAACAATTGGTTTACTGGTTTAAGGAAGGTTTCTGCGACTACTATGCACGTTTGACATTATTACGTGCTAAACTTATTTCGCTAAATGAATATGTAGCCGAGTATAACAATGTATTGAATTCATATTATAAATCTTCTGTTCGATACGAAAAGAATGAACGGCTTGTAACTGATTTTTGGAGTGACAATGATATGATGCGTCTGCCATATTTACGCGGAGATATTATTGCTCATAATTTAAATTATCTTATCAGTAAAAATTCCGGCGGTACAAAATCCCTTGATGACCTTTTACGCGATATTTTTAAGCGAAGTCAAAATGAATCTTTGGTTGTTTCCAATGGCAGTTTAAGTGCACTTATCCGTTATTATGCCGGAGATCAGGCATTATCCGATATTATGCGCACATTAAATTCCGGAGCTAACTTAAAAACTTATCCCGAAGCGTTAGGTCCTTGCATTACTATGGAAATTAATTCATCACGTCAATTCTGGCTGATTGGTGAAAAGTATGATGTGCCGGTTTACACTTTAAAATCAGAACAGATTGATAAATATTGCTATGAGTGGTTTGGAGTTAAATAATATTTAAGAAGAGGCGCATATAATTTGCGCCTCTTTCAAATATCTATCTCAGTTTTTCGAGTAGATAATTTAACAGATTAGGAATAGCAACACGGATCTGCTGCATAGAATCGCGTTCGCGGATAGTTACTGTATCGTCTTGCAAGGTTTGTGTATCAATTGTAATGCAGAAAGGTGTGCCAGCTTCGTCCATTCTTCTGTAACGCCGTCCAATTGCACCTTTATCATCGTAAAAGATTCTTAAATAGGGTCTTAAATCAGTTTCAATTTTGCGTGCAACTTCGGGCATTCCATCTTTATTAACAAGCGGAAGAATAGCCACTTTTATAGGTGCAAGTTTTGGATGAAATCTTAAAACACTACGGACTTCACCATTTACCTCTTCTTCGTAATAAGCATCAATTAAAAATGCCATGAATGAACGGCTTGCACCGGCAGATGTTTCTATGATGTAAGGAATATATTTTTCTTTAGTTTCATCATCAAAGTATTGTTGATTCTTGCCTGAATACTCTTGATGTCTGCTCAAATCAAAATCGGTTCTGTTATGTATTCCTTCAATCTCACCCCAGCCGAATGGAAATTCATATTCTATGTCAGTTGCATTTTTGGCATAATGTGCAAGCTTATCTTTCGGGTGGTCATGAAATCGTAATTTATTTGATGTCATCCCCAAAGATTTGAACCACTCTATTCTTCTTTCTTTCCATTCCTCATAATGCTGTGTATCTGTTCCCGGTTTGCAGAAATACTGCATTTCCATCTGTTCAAATTCACGTGTACGGAATAAGAAATTTTTTGTATTTATTTCATTACGGAAAGCCTTTCCTATTTGTGCGATGCCGAACGGAATTTTCTGTCTACTTGAATTAGCAACATTTAAGAAGTTTACAAAAATTCCTTGCGCAGTTTCCGGACGTAAATAAATAATATTAGCTGAATCATCAACTGGGCCTAAAAAAGTTTTGAACATCAAATTAAATTTACGAGGTTGCGTGAATGTAGCTTTGTTGCCGCATTGCGGGCACCCGATTAACGCTAAAAGATTCATCGATTGATTTTGATCCTCCAGCACAGCTGTAAATTTATCATCAAGCGAACCTTCTTTCGTTAGAATTGAAGCATCGAATTCTTTCAATGCTTTTTCTTTATTTTTTTCAGAAATGAGTTCAGTTAAAGTATCAAGTCTGAATCTCGCTTTGCATTGTTTACAGTCAATCATCGGATCAGTAAAATTTTCAACATGTCCGCTCGCTTCCCAAACACGAGGATGCATAAGGATAGCCGCATCCAATCCTTCAACATCATCGCGGTATGTCATTGCTTTCCACCATTCTTCTTTAACATTTTTAAGAAGTTCGACCCCTAATGGACCGTAATCCCAGCAGCCGTTTAAGCCGCCATATATTTCACTTGATTGAAATACAAATCCACGTCTTTTAGCAAGCGATACAATCTTTTCTACTGTTTCGTTTTGTCCTTTTGCGATGGTACACCTCTGTAAATTTTTCCGGCAAATATAAGAAATTTTTGAAGAGAATTAGAACGTTCATAAAGTAACAATAACTTTTAACTTCTAAAAAAATGAATTAAGCCAATTCTTCCATTCTTCTAAAAATTTATCTTCACTTATATTAAGTTCGTTAAGAATTTCTTTTTCATTTGTAAATTTTAACAGAGTAATCAATTTTTCTTTACCCCATTTTTCTTCGATAAACTTAACCATAGAACCGCTCACAGAATATCTGTATTTTCCGCTCCATCCACTTTCTAAATTAGCTGGAAGTTTATTTGATTCGTACGCTTCTTTAAGTTGTTTGATCTTCTCCGCATTTAATTGTCCGGCTGTAAGTACAGCAATTCCTTCAACAAACCAGCCAATATCGTCCATACCGGCAAAATCCGGATTGGGATTCTGCTGACCATGAAAAACGTGGGTAAGTTCGTGTACTACTATTTCTTGAATATGAATTTGATTTTCTGCGTCATGTTCACATGCTTCGGTTTCCCAAACACGAGGTGATAAAATATCAAGTCGATGTGCAACGCCGCTTGCAACCATCCAGCACTCTGATTTGAATCCTGGCACTCCCCAATCTTTACTCCATTGCTCGTCTAATTTTTTGCGCGATGGGAAAAGATAAACATCAAATTTATTGCAAGGTTTACCGAAATAATGAATGACTTTATTACTAGCGTCAATTAAATTTACAAACAAATTATTAGAAAGTGCAGAATCTGCTGTAGTATAATGAAGAACAAAATCTGAAGTACTTTTTTGCAACCATTGATTTTGGTTTTTGTCAACTTGACAATATAAATTGCTGTTAACAATTATTAATAAAAATATTATAACAATTCCAACTCTATTTTTCATTTATTAACCATTATTAATTATAAAAAAAGTTTAGTATAGTTGAAGGTAAGAATTTCTTACACTGGCAATGTGAAAAGAAATTTACTTCCTTTGCCCGGTTCGCTTTCAGCCCAAATTTTACCATTATGGCGTTCAATAAAGTCTTTGCACAAAACCAGTCCAAGTCCGGTTCCCTTTTCACCATGTGTTCCATTTTTTGTGGAAATCTTATCGAGATGAAATAAATTTTTAAGTGTTTTGCCATCAATACCTGTTCCGGTATCTTCTACAGCAATTTTTAGATTATTAGACTCGTTTTCTACTGATACGGTTACAGTTCCGCCTTCGTAAGTAAATTTAATTCCATTTGAAATTAAATTTCTAAGTACAGTAGTAACCATCTGTTTATCTGCATTAATAACAAAATCTTTTTCACATTTAAGTGTGAGATTGATATTTTTATTTTTTGCAGATGGCATTAGTAAATTAAAAGTTTCGGACAAGATTTCTTTAAAATTAATTTTGATAGGATTAAACTCGAGTCTGCCGGATTGTGATTGAGACCACATAAGCAAATTTTCGAGAAGCTGATAGTTCTGTTTAGCTGCTTTCCCAATGTCATCGATAAATGTTAATTTCTCTTCGTCGGATAAATCTTTAAAATCTTCTTTTAGTATCTCTGTATAACCAAAAATAGCATTGAAAGGAGTTTTAAGATCGTGAGCAATCAATCGGAAAAATGTATCTTTAACAGCGTTCAACTCTTGCAATTTTTCATTAGCTAATTTTTTAGAATGATATCTGCTGAAAGTAATCAGTGCTATAGCTAATATTAATAATACAATAACTATTAAGTAATTTCTTTGTTTTTCTTTTAATTCAAGATCTTTTGACAAAACAGATTTTTCCTTTTCTGCTCTTTCATTTTTATAGACCGCTTCCATTTCTGCCAACATTGAAATGTTTTCTTCATTTAGAACCGAATCTTTCAATGCAGTGTATTTCTTAAAATATTTTAGTGCATCTTTCTGATTGTTTCTTATCTCGTAGTACTTAGCTAAGTTTTTATAGGTGTCAATCTGAACATAAATCTCTTTCATACTTTCAGCAATTTTTAATGCTTCTGCAAAATGGTTATCTGCTTCATTAAAATTACCAAGCTGTGCGTAAATTAATCCTAAATTAATGTGATTGTTTACTTGTCCTTCAATGTAACTGATTTTTTGGGATAACTCGAGTGACTTTTTACGGTATTCAAGAGCTTTCAAATAATTTTTTTGATTATAAAATACACCGGCAATTCCACCCCACGCAGCGGCAATCCCTTTTTTATCATCAACAGCTATATATTCTTTTTCAACTTCATAATAGTAATTTAGTGCCGCATTCATACTTCCCATATCATAATGTACTTCTGCTATTAAATTAAGAGCCAATGCTTTTCCGGGACGGTCATTAATTTCTTCACGGAGTCTTAATGTATAATTCAAATATTCTAATGCTTTTATATAATTATTCTGTCTTCTGTAAATCAATCCAATATTGATTGTACAAAAAGACATACCTTCTTTGTTTTTGAGATTTTCAAAAATGGAAAGTGCTTTTAAAATATATTCAAGAGCAAGAATATTATTCCCTTCCAATCTATAAATACCGCCGATATTGTTGTAAGAGTATGCAATCTGGAGCGAATCTTTAACTTCCTCTGCAAGTTTTAATGCAGTTCTATAAACGTTTAAAGAGCGATCGTAATTTGCCAAGTTACGGTAAACAACACCAATAAGATTAAGCGCTTTTGCTTGCAGACTTTTATTTTTGATCTTTTGTGCAATACGATATGCCTCTTGTCCGCTTCTCAATGCAGCAGATGGATCTTTGCTTCTATTAGTCCATGTATAGTCAGTTAAAATTTTTACTTTAGTTGTGTCGGGTTTATTTGATAGGTCGGCAATTAAGCTGTCTAAATTTTGCTGGGAGTAAATGGAAGTGCATAATATAAGTGCAATAAAAATTATTTTCATAAATCAGTAGATATTAAATATTGCTAAATACCCCCGTGAAAAATAACTCAAAAAAAATTAGTAAAAAAAATAGAATCAGTCATACAATCCTATTTTTGCGGTTCCATCCCCATAGCAGCCCATTCTTCTTTAGATGGACCATAAACACCAGGCACTTTCAATCCGGCTTGTCTCATTAAAACTGTCATTTGCGCACGGTGGTGAGTTTGGTGAATAATCAGTATTCGAAGCAGTTTTCCTTTAGACCAATTTTCACCCCATAAATTTAATTCTTCTGCAAGTGTGTTATCAGTCCAGTTATTCTTTATGTATTGGTATAACGTATCAGAATATTTTTGATAAGTTGAAATGATATCTGCAAACTTTTCAGGTTCTGGTGCTTGTTCATCGAAGTGTCCAAAATCCAAACCGGTTTTTATCATCATTTCCGGTGCTGTGTTGGTAATGTGCCATGCTAAATAGCTGAGGGATCTGCCGTCCGATGTAATTTTTTGTTCTTTCTTTTCCTCAGTGATATTATTGAATAATTTAATTGTTGACTCACTTTCATATTTCCAGTCATTTAAAAAATCATTGATTACACGGTACATAACTTTTCCTCCTTGTGTTAAAATTAATTATCTACTTAATTTTTATTTCATGAATACCACCGGCAAATTCCGGTTGGGACTCAATTTCAATTTTTAATTTTGATGTTTTCACTGTTTCAAATATTGTTTTACAAAATTTATCTTTTTCTATTTCATAACCGTCCGGTGCATACACTTGAACAAACTTATCTCCTTCCAAGTAAAATACTTTCCATGATTTTGGAATTCTGCATTCACCAACACCGGTATCATCAAACCAATAAATTTCTAATTGGGAAATTTCTTCCGGTTTTTCAAATTTTATTTCTAACCACTCCTTAGTACCTTTGTTGGGCCACCAATGAAAGAAAGGAACCGATTCATCATTAGAACTTTTCGGTTCAATCTGATCATTAACTGCTTTTATACTTTTTCCGTTTGATGCTTCAATAATAGATTGAGTGATAATTGTCTGTTTACCGAGTGGGACTAATCCATTTTCATTTCTGCCAAGCCAAACATTCATTTCTCCGGCTCCGCGGTGTGCCCACGCATAATAAGGAATTGCTTTGAAATCTTGTTCTTCCTGAATAATAGTTTCTTCATTTTCTGATATCTTGCAGCCGAGAACTTTACCTATTAAAACATTTACACCATTTAATAAATCACCCACGTAATCATAACTCAGATAGGATTTATCTGTAAGTAATAGATTCCTAACAAAACTGTTTTTGTTATCGGGCCATTCTGCGCAATAAACAATTGGTCCCAATTCCAGCGCAACTTTATTTTTATCGCTTTCTACTTTCTCATTGGCAGCAATCCTATTTATCTGAAACGGGAGAATCAAAAACACCTCATCATCTTTACTCCAATTTCTTTCAATAACGGCATAACCATTTTTCAAAGTGTAATTAGCAGATTGTCCATTAACAAATATTTTAACTTCATCTTTAACTTCATTTGTGTAAGTATATAAATCACTTTCTACCGGTTTACCTTGAGCCCATCCCGGTATTCTTAAATTCAATTTAAATTTATCTCCATCAGCTTCAGGATTTACAACAATATTAACCTTTCCATCCCATGGATAATTTGTTTCTTGAATTACTTTGATTGTTCTACCATCAACATCAATTGATGCATTATTGCTTGTAAAAAGATTTATAAAAATATTTTCATCTTTAACAGCATAAATGTAAGTTGGAAACGAAGCGATGAATCTAGCCACATTAGGCGGACAACACGCACAAGTAAACCAGGGACTGCGGACATGTGTACCATAAGATTGAAGCGGATTAGGATAGAAAAAAGATTTCCCATCCATACCGATTCCCGAAAGAAATCCGTTGTAGAGTGTTCTCTCGAAAACATCAATATATTTTGAATGACCGTAAAGTAAAAACATTCTGTAATTCCAAAGTATATTGGCAATTGACGAACATGTTTCGTTGTAAGCGCTCATGTTTGGAAGTTCATACTCATCACCAAATGCTTCACCGGAACCTTTTGCACCGATACCACCGGTTATATAGATTTTTTTGCTTACTACATTTTCCCACAATTTGTTTAATGCATGTTCATAATTTTCATCACCGGTAAATGCAACCGCATCAGCCATAGCAGAAAACATATATGCGGCGCGCACTGCGTGACCTACTGCTTCATATTGTTCTGTTACCGGTTTATGGTCTTGTGCATATTCTCCCCATGATTCACGGCTGTTTATTTCTTTTCCCCGTCCGCGGATATCAAGAAAAAACTTTGCAAGCTTTAAATATTTTTCTTCTCCCGTTATCCTAAAAAGTTTAACTAATCCTATCTCAATCTCCTGATGCCCGGGCGGAATTTGTAGTTTATCAGGACCAAATGTTTTAATTATCAACTCAGCACTTTTGATAGCAACATTCAGCAAAGTTTTTTTGCCGGTTGCTTGATAATGTGCAGCAGCAGCTTCGTACAGATGTCCTAAGTTGTAAAGTTCATGACTCCATTGTAAGTTAGACCATCTTTCATGTCCAATCATTTTTTTGATTTTTTCGGAAGGCGCACCTCGTGCTGAATAGATATACCCATCAACTTCTTGAGCATTTTCGATTACAAAAATCAAACTGTCAATTCTCTTCTCTAAAATTTCATCTGTATATGAAATCAGAGAATAGCTTACTGCTTCGATGGTTTTATATACATCGGAATCATCAAAAGCATAAGTTGTGCAGAATTCACCCTCTTTTATTCCGGCAGCAAATTCTAAATTATCAACTCTACCGGTTTCAATTAATTTTCGCATTACATAAGGTATCGTAACATTCTTATTCGTCTCCATTCTATCATACCAAAAACCTTTAGTAAGATGAACATTTCCAAGCTGAACCGGTTTAATTGGATAATCTTTAATCGTTTGTGAAAAAATTGAAAGTTGGAAAGTGAGAATTAGCAATAATAATATTTTCGTTTTCATTTTTAGTTTTATTTATTTGTAAAATCTTTCACTGCTTCTAATAATAGTTTTCTAAATTCGTCAGGTTTTTCAAGCATCAAAAAATGTCCCACACCATTCATAAACTTTACTTTGTAATCTTTTACAATTTTTTTGTTCTCTTCAACTGCAACCGGATACATATCGCAATTGATAGAAATGATTGGAAGATGAATTTCTTTTAAAGTTGGTATTGGATCATAATAAAATGTATTTCTAATAGCACTAACAGCAACAGCGGGAGGTGCAGAAGACATATCATCTGCTACCTTTTTAACAAGATTACTGTCTGCCGTTTGAGGAAACATTGATTTAACAAATCCTTTTGTTGTTTCAGTAAAATTATCTGTGAAAGATTTTAAAAAGTTATCTTTTTGTTCGGACGTCCAGCTATCCGTAAATGATTGAAACGTATCAACACCTAATAATCCAATTACCTTACCGGATAATTTTTCAGCGGCTTCAATAATTACTGCTCCACCCATTGAGTGACCTATTAAAATTACTTTATTCAGTTTTAAGTAATTAACAACTGTGGCAACATCTTCACCGAATAAATCAATTGTAAAGTTTTTGCGGTTCAATCCTGATTCGCCATGACCGGCAAGATCAATTGTCACTACTTTATAATTTTTTGATAATTCATTCACTTGATTGCTCCAGTATGATTTATCACAGCTCCATCCATGAATAAAAACTAAAGCAATATCACCGCTTCCTTTTGTTTCAAATGCTATTTCTACACCGTCTGATGATTCTACTTTGCCAGGCTGTAAATCTGAACAGTTATAAAAATTAAAAAGAATGAGCAATGCTGATAACAAAAAGATTATTTGCTTCTTCATTATTTCTCCTTCGATTAGGTAAGATGTATATAATAATTAATTGCTTTTTCTTTCAGCTAATTTATCCTAATTGCGTTGTGATTTCAAGAGAAGAAATATTTATGTTTAATTAATTCATTTTCCATTTATTATTGAAACTATATGAAAAACAATCTAATCTACTTTTTTGCCGTTAATCTCTCATTCCTATTATTTGCATGTTCTAATGATAACAATCCGGTAGAACCCAACAATGATATTCAAGGTGATGTGTTTGATCAGAATAAGCTTCTTGGCAGAGGTATCAATTTAGGTAATGCACTCGAAGCACCGAACGAAGGTGAGTGGGGCGTAACTTTACAAACCGAATATTTCACAATAATAAAAAATGCTGGGTTCAATTCCGTCCGCATACCTATCAAATGGTCTGCACACGCATCACAGAATTTTCCTTACACAATTGAAACATCTTTTTTTGAAAGGATTGATTGGGCAATTGAACAAGCATTCAAAAATGATTTAGCTGTAATAATTAATATTCATCATTATGAAGAAATAATGCAGAATCCGGCTGCACATAGAGAACGTTTTCTTGCTTTGTGGGATCAGATTGCAGAACATTATAAAAATTATTCTCATAAACTATTCTTTGAAATTTTAAATGAGCCAAATTCAAATTTAACTGCCGAATTATGGAATGCATATTATATTCAAGCACTCCAAAGAATTAGAATTACTAATCCCAGCCGGACAGTTATAGTTGGATTGGCAGAATGGGGCGGTCCCGGATCGTTAAGTAAATTTATTCTTCCCGCAAATGAAAACAATATGATACTATCAATTCACTACTACAGTCCATTTGAATTTACACATCAAGGTGCAGAGTGGGTAAACGGTAGCGATGTTTGGCTTGGAACAAGATGGAACGGAACTACGATTGAAAAAAGTGAAATTGAATTAGATTTCTTTTCAGTAATCAACTGGGCAACAAGTAAAAATATTCCGGTTAATCTTGGTGAGTTCGGTGCTTATTCAAAAGCTGATATGGATTCACGTGTTAGGTGGACTTCTTTTATAGCTCAATTGTGTAATGAAAATAATATTAGTTTTCATTACTGGGAATTTTGCGCCGGATTTGGAATCTATAATCGTGATAGCGGAAGTTTTTTCGAATAACTTTACCGGGCTTTGATACCAGGCAATACTTGAAAATATTTTAGGAGGAATTATGAAAATAAAATTCTTAACTGTTGTGATTATAATGATTTCTATTCAAATAATTTCAGTTAGTCAGGAAAAAAATGAAGCAGACTTAATTACAAAAAAATTTGAATCATTGAATCACCGCATCGATCAGCTTGCAAAAGCAATTGATGATATTCTTTGGTACAACAAAGTTGGTGATGTTGCTAAGATTGATAAAGTATTTATTGTCGGACCGCCGCCGGCTGTAGTAAAAAATCCAACTGCTATGGGTGCGTATAATCCGTTAAAATTTTGGAGTTATATTTTTACACCCAAAAAACTTGATGTTGAGAAGAAATATCCGTTATTAGTTTTACCGCACGGTGGTGTTCATGCAAATTTTACAACTTATCATACACATATTATCCGTGAATTGATTGCACAAGGTTATATTGTTGTTGCACCTGAATACCGCGGTAGTACCGGATATGGTAAAGGTTTTTATGAAAATATTGATTACGGTGGTTTGGAAGTAGATGATAATAATGCAGCAAGAGATTACATGATTGAAAATTATAGTTTTGTTGATGCTGACAGAGTTGGAATTATGGGATGGAGCCACGGAGGATTAATTACCTTAATGGATATTTTTCAAAATCCAGATGATTACAATGTTGCATTTGCCGGCGTTCCGGTTAGCGATCTTATTGCAAGGATGGGTTATTACGATGATGAATACCGGGATCTTTTTTCTGCAGATTATCATATCGGTAAAACGGCACAAGAAGACGTAGAAGAATACAGAAAGCGCTCACCGGTTAATCATGCAGATAAGCTGAAAACACCGTTACTCATTCACACAAATACAAATGATGATGATGTTAACGTACTGGAAGTTGAGCATTTAATACGTGCTTTAAAAGCTGCCAATAAAAAATTCGATTACGTAATTTTTAAGGATGCACCAGGCGGTCACAGCTTTGATAGAATAGATACTAAAACTGCAAAAGAAATACGAATGAAGATTTATAAATTTTTAGGTGAATACTTAAATCCGCCAACCCCCTTTAAATCACTAAAAGACTTGGAGAGAGCAGCATATTAAATTAAGGCGTCACATTTAGTAATGTGACGCTTTACTATATTATTCTTCATAATTCCTTAATACAACTCTTTTCCCTCTTTCATAAAAATCATCTAATTTTGCATATAAAATAATTTGCCCAGTTTAATAGATACTTTTTGAACATGGAGAAAAAATGAATTACCAGTTAATTAAAAAAGAAGAATTCGATAGAGTACTTTCCCATAGCGGTGATTGGAATGTGAAGATGGAATTGTTTGCAGAGATGTGCCGCTACAATACACTTGTTGCAGTTAAGAAAGCCGGTTCGGGTCATTTAGGTTCATCACTCAGCGCTATGGATATTATAACTTATCTCTATTTGAATGAACTGAATATATTAAAAGTAGGACTCGAGAGTGAAGACCGTGATATTTACTTCTCATCAAAGGGACATGATGTACCCGGACTCTATTCATTATTTTATGCAATCGGTATCCTTCCTGAAGAAAAAATTTTGATGCTGCGCAGATTAAATGGACTCGATGGTCATCCTGAAGTTAGAATACCAGGTATCGAAGCATCAACTGGTTCATTGGGAATGGGCATCTCAAAAGCGAAAGGAATGACGTGGGCTAAATCCTATAAAAAATTAGGAGGACATGTTTACGTTCTCACTGGTGACGGAGAATTTCAGGAAGGACAGATTTGGGAATCACTTCAATCAACTGCTCACCAAAATGTAAATAATATTACCGCAATAATGGATCACAACAAATATCAAACTGATATGCTGGTTGCTGATGTAAACAACATTGAAGATGTAGTTGAAAAAGTAAAAGCTTTTGGTTGGTATGTTGTTAGAATTGATGGGCACGATTTTGATCAGCTTAAAAAAACTTTTTCCGAATTGAAAAAAATAACAGACAAACCAAAAATGATTATTGCCGATACCATCAAAGGTAAAGGTGTTTCGTTCATGGAAAAACCGGTTATGGAAACTGTCTCAGGGAAAACTTATTACAAATGGCACAGCGGTGCACCGGATGATGATAGTTATGTTAAAGGTTTGGCTGAGATTTCTGAAAAGATATTCTCGCTTACAAAAAAATTCGGCATGGACAAAATCTTCATACCGGTTAACGAAGCTGAGAATAGACCAATAACAAAAGTTGATAAGGAATTTGTTACCGAAGCTTACGGTGATGCATTAGTCGAATTAGCTAAAACGAATGACAAAATAATTGTGCTTGATGGTGATCTTTCTGCTGATTGTAAACTAAGAAAATTTGAATACACTTATCCCGACCGCTTTATTGAAAACGGGATTGCCGAACAAGATATGGTTTCGATGGCGGGCGGTTTGGCAAAAATGGGTTTGATTCCAGTGGTAAATACTTTTGCCAGCTTTCTTGCAGCACGTGCAAACGAGCAGATTTATAATAATTCGACAGAAAAAAATAAAATAATTTACACATGTCATTTCTCAGGTATTATTCCAGCCGGACCCGGTAAATCGCACCAAAGTGTTCGCGATATATCTCTTTTCTCTGCAATTCCAAATGTTACAATAATACAGCCATGCAATGCAATTGAAACAAAAAAGTCTGTTGAATACTGTATCAACGAAGCAAAAGAAAATTGCGTTATCCGTTTAGTAATCGGTCCATCACCGGAAAGGATTCTACTACCTGATAATTATGAATTTGAAATCGGGATCGGCACCGAATTAACTGTGGGAAATGATGCAATACTGTTTGGATACGGTCCTGTTATGCTGCACGAAGCATTGGTTGCATCCGATTATTTGAAAAGGGTTGGTTATGGACTGAAAATAGTTAACATGCCGTGGCTAAATAAAATTGATCTTGATTGGATTGCATCAGTTACAAAAAATTATAAAAAAATAATAGTACTCGAAGATCATTCTGAAATAGGCGGACTTGGCGATAGAATATTAGATGCTCTTGCAGAGATGCATAGTCTGCAAGGCAAAAAATTTGAGAAGATCGGTCTTGATGATTATCCTGAGTGCGGCACACCATTAGAGGTTTTAGAATATCATGGATTGGATGGTAAATCTCTTGCAAAAAGAATTTCTGGTATTGATGATTTAGAGAATAAATTAGAAGAAGAAAAAATTAAAACAAAATATACTGACGAAGCACCACAATAGAATTTACATAAGAAAGCTGTCTTAAAAATATTTTTGCAAATGAATTCTTAAGACAGCTTTTAAAAATTATAAACTCTCCGGATCTTTCTTATCTTTATCGTCATACCGGTATTGAATATTAGAGAATTTTCCTTCGCTTATATCTACAGTTGGATTTTTCTTACCGGGACGTGAAGAATATGTTGCTTTTTCTACTGTGAATTCAAAAACACCGGAAACAGTTTTAGCGTTTTCATCTACACTAGTTATAATAGCTTCCCCTTCAATTGTATTCCATTGCGGACCATCGGCACCATCCGGAGCCCATATAGATTCGGCATCAGGAGTTTCGCCGGTTTCGTAATTATGCGGACGGTATTGAAGTGTAAACGGAGCTGGATTTTTAAACAATGATGTTTTTAAGTAAAGATACAATACTTTATCATCGTACATTGCATGAATCTGCAAAAATTCTTCTTTCCCTAAATTTACAATAACAGCATCATTAACTTTTCCAACGAACTCGTCTCCATCAACTTCGCAAGTGAAGACCATTTGAGCATTTATAGAACCGGCTATTATTAGCGAAAACAGAACCCCCAAAAAAAGTGTTTTACTTTTTTTCATTTAGCGTCTCCCGTGTTTAAATCTAATTTTATATGAAATTGGACGCAAAGTATAATTTTTTATTTTTTGCGTCAAGATAAATAATTAAGAATGGTAGAAGAAATGCACCATAAACATCTTTTTTAATAATCATGCTTATGCATGATTTAAATTCTGTTTCTTATTCATTATTATAAAGTCGAAAAATTCAAGTGTGCTAAATTGCCTTTAAGAAAATTAGTTTTGGATTTTAATGCATTCTTTGCATCGTGCGAACAGCAGATGAAACCAAAACTGCGCGGCAGACCGGTTGCAGTTGTTCCGGTTTTGGCAGATACCACTTGTACAATTGCTGCAAGTTACGAAGCAAAAAAATTCGGTATTAAAACCGGCACACTCATCACCGAGGCAAAAAAACTTTGTCCCGATCTTCAAATCGTTCAAGCACGTCATAGAATTTACATCGAATATCATCACCGACTGATCCGCGCAGTGGAATCTTGCATTCCAGTTGATGCAGTTTTATCAATTGATGAAATGGCTTGTTCATTGTTAGGTAAACAACAGAAAAAAGAACATGCTCTGGAGTTAGCACTAAAAATTAAAAAAGAGATTAAAGATCAGGTTGGTGATTATTTAAAATGTTCAATTGGATTGGCACCAAATCAGTTTTTAGCAAAGACTGCAACAGATATGCAGAAGCCGGATGGACTTGTTGTTATCGAAGAATCTGATTTACCACAATGTCTATTCAAATTAAAATTACAAGATCTTGTTGGAATCGGAAGAAGGATGGAACCGCGTTTACGAAAGCATGGAATTGATACAGTGGAAAAATTGTGTAACGCAAATAAAAGTCTGCTTAGAAAAGTTTGGGGAGGAATTGAAGGCGAAAGATATTATTCACAATTGCGGGGCGAAATAGTTGTTCGTCCTCCAACACACAGAACAACTGTGGGCCATTCACATGTTATGTCTCCAGAACACAGAACAATAGATGGCGCATATGCAGTACTTAATCGATTGCTTCAAAAAGCAGCCACTAGATTAAGATATTTAGGATACGCTGCCGGTGCAATGTCAATTGGTATTCGCTTCGTTGGGGGTGGTAAATGGAGAGACGAAGCTTCATTTTCTTACACACAAAACACACTCGAATTTTTAAAAATCTTTGATGCTCTTTGGGACAGATTTAAAAGCCAAAAAGTCAAACCACTTGCAGTTTCTGTAACATTTTATAATCTCCTTTTTGAGAATCAGATAACACCATCATTCTTTGAAGATTTTGATAAAATTAAATCACTCAACACGGCAGTTGATAAATTAAACAAACGATACGGATACGGCGCCGCATATTACGCCGGATCGCACAGCGCACTTAAATCTGCCCCGATGAGAATTGCATTTACGCAAATTCCCGATGTTGAAATTGAAGAAGACGATATTGAAGATCAAGTATAATCTGTTCAAGACGGAAAATGATTAAATTCTCATTTATTTGAAGTAAAAAATTTTGAAATAATTTACTGTTTATATGAGGAGTTTCTTTAATCAAATCGTCTAAACACAGTAATAAATTTTGAACCCTTGCTATAAATTTATATTTTCAAGTATTCTAAAAGGCTACTTAATTGCTCATCATTTCAAAAATAGCAATCACAAAGAAATTATCTAATCAAAAAAAGAGGTGTTATGAAAAAGCAGTTCTTTTTACTATTCCTTCTTCTCCCATTCATTAAAATTTACCCGCAGATTGATGCACGTATTTTACAATATCCGGATGTATCACAGACGCAAATTATATTTTATTATGCTGGAGATATCTGGATTGCATCTAAGGATGGAGGAACAGCACACAAATTAAGTTCGCCGAAAGGTCAGGAAATTTTTCCTCGCTTTTCCCCCGATGGATCTAAAGTTGCATTCAGCGGAAATTACGACGGCAACTTGGATGTTTATGTAATCCCAACAACCGGTGGACTGCCGACACGAATTACCCATCACGGAATGGGCGACAGATTAATCGATTGGTACCCGGACGGAAAAAATCTTTTATATGTATCATCAATGAATAGCGGTAAACAGAGATTCAATCAATTCTACAAAGTTTCACCTAAAGGCGGATTGCCGGAACAATTACAAGTTCCTTATGGAGAAATGGCTTCATTTTCTCCTGATGGCAAAAAAATAGCTTACACAATTAAATCAGAATCATTCCGTACATGGAAAAGATACCGCGGCGGCGATGCTGCAGATATTTGGATTTATGACCTAGAAAAAAATACTTCTGAACTTGTAATTAAAAATGATGCCGGTGATGAAATACCGATGTGGTATAAAGAGAAAATCTATTTCATTTCCGATAGAGGCACAGAAAAACGTTTCAACATCTGGTCTTATGATATCAAAACAAAAGATGTAAAACAGATAACAACTTTTTCGGATTTTGATATTCACTTCCCTTCAATCGGTCCATCGGAAATAATTTTTGAAGCCGGTGGAAAACTTTATCTTATGAATCTTGCCGATGAAAAAACACGTGAAATAAAAATTAATGTTGTAACAGATGAAATTACATTGATGCCTAAAGTTGAAAATGTTTCTAGACTAATTCAAAATATTTCAATCTCTCCCGATGGCAAACGCGGATTATTCGAAGCACGCGGAGAAATTTTTTCTGTCCCGGCAGAAAACGGTCCCGTTATTAATTTAACAAAGAGCTCCGGTGCTGCAGAAAGATTCCCAGCATGGTCGCCAGATGGAAAGTACGCAGCTTATTGGAGCGATAAATCCGGTGAATATGAATTGACAATCCGTGATATGGAAAAACCGAATGTCGAAAAGAAATTAACATCTTATGGAGAAGGATACCGTTATCAATTATTCTGGTCACCAAACAGCAAAATGCTTGCATTCATTGATAAAGCAATGGAGATTATGATATATGATATTGACAAAGACAAAACTTATAAAGTTGATAAAGCTAAAACATATTATCAGGGAGGTTTAATGAATTACAGCGTTAGCTGGTCCCCTGATAACAGATGGTTAGCATATCAGCGCGAGGTTGAAAATTTAAATAATGCAATTTTTATTTACGACACAAAAGAATCAAAAAGTACTCAGGTAACAACCGGTTACTATGCAGATACAAATCCGGTTTTTGATCCAGACGGAAAATATTTATACTTGTTAACTAACAGAACTTTTAACCCAATCTACGGAGATGTTGATAATACTTTTATTTATCCCAATACAACAAATTTAGCATTGGTAACTTTAACAGATGATATTCTCTCCCCTCTTGCACCAAAAAATGATACTACTTCAATAAAGAAAGATGAAGGAAAGAAGGAAGAATCTAAAGATGGAAAGAAAGAAGAAACAAAAGATGGAAAGAAGGAAGGGACTAAAGATGAAAAGAAGGATGATAAAACCAAAGAGGTGAAAATTACATTTGATAATTTTGAAAACAGAATTGTAATACTTCCGCCTCAAGCCGGTAATATTGGCAAAGTTCAAGCTGTAAGCGGCAAGGTTATTTTCCACCGCATTCCCAATACTGGTTCTGCGGATAAAAAACGTCCGGTTATGTTTTATGATTTAGAGAAACGTGAAGAAAAACAGATTGCAGATGATGCAGACTTTTTCAGTGTGAGTGCAGATGGTAAAAAAATATTGATTGGTAAGAGCGGCAGTTATTCCATAGTTGATATTGCGGCTGATCAAAAACTTGATAAAAAAATGCCCACCGCTCAGCTTGAAATGACCGTTAATCCACGCGATGAATGGAAACAAATTTTTAATGATGTTTGGAGATTGGAACGTGATTTCTTTTATGATAAGAATATGCACGGTGTTAATTGGAATAAAATGAAAGAACAGTACGGTAAATTAATTGATAATGCCGTTACAAGATGGGATGTAAATTTTATCATCGGTGAATTGATTTCCGAACTCAACGCATCACACACTTACCGCGGCGGCGGTGATACCGACGAAGCTGATTCCAGAAATGTCGGCTACCTCGGCATCGATTGGGAAATTGCTAACGGTGCTTACCGTATCAAAAAAATTATTAATGGTGCTGTTTGGGATAACGAAGTCCGCTCCCCTCTTTCTATGCCGGGTTTAAAGGTAAAAGAGGGTGATTACATTTTGGAAGTTAATGGCGAGACTCTCGATATTTCAAAAGATCCATGGGCAGCTTTCGATGGTCTTGCAGAAAAGACAGTTGAACTCACAATTAACAACAAACCAAATCTTGATGGTGCTAAAAAAATTGTCGTGCAGACCCTTGCATCAGAAACACGTCTGCGTAATCTTGATTGGATCGAAATGAACAGAAGAAGAGTTGAAGAAGCCACAGATGGAAAAGTTGGTTACATTTATGTACCAAGTACTGGAACTGACGGTCAAACAGAATTAGTTAGACAATTTGCCGCACAATTCAAAAAAGAAGGTTTAATTGTTGATGAAAGATTTAACAATGGCGGACAGATACCGGATCGATTCATTGAACTACTCAACAGAAAACCATTAGCATTCTGGGCAGTACGAGATGGAACAAACTGGCAATGGCCTCCTTTAGCACACTTCGGTCCGAAAGTTATGTTAATTAACGGATGGAGCGGTTCTGGCGGAGATGCTTTCCCAGATTACTTCCGCAAAACCGGACTCGGTCCTTTGATCGGCACAAGAACATGGGGCGGATTGATTGGAATTACCGGCGCACCGGCATTGATTGACGGAGGTTCCGTTACTGTTCCAACTTTCAGAATGTATGACCCCGATGGCAAATGGTTTAAAGAAGGTCACGGTGTCGATCCAGATATTGAAGTGTTGGAAGACCCGGCACAATTAGCAAAGGGTGTTGATGTTCAGCTTGAAAGAGCAATCAAAGAAGTGATGAATGCAATCGAAAAAAATCCACCGGTATTTCCAAAACAACCGGCGTATGAAAAAAGATAATAAAGATAATTTGTTATTTTAGCAATTGTAATTTTATTAACTTTTTGGAGACATGGTTCTATAGACCAAGGCGGCGGACTTAGATGGACGCCGCTGTCTCCGCTTTAATTGAATAAATCATTCCAAAAATCTTCCCAGAAATTTTCGTTATCGCTTTTTTGTTTACGCCAGTACTTTGTGTAGTTCTCTTGTGTTAAAATAGCTATTGGTCCTTCGTAAATTCCGCCGTTTACATATCCATCATACACACGGATTGCAATTGTGTTCTCTTTACCAAATTGTAAAGTGTTTTCCGGAATTTCATATGTTCTTACTTTCTGCCATTCGCTTCTGTTATCCATTCTTTTAGGAATATAATCTATTGGTCCGGTTGTGCCCACAAGTTTACCATTTATATATGTTTCATCAAAGTCATCAATTTTACCGGCAAGTAAAACAAGCTTTTTCCCTTTCAAATTATTAGGGACAAAAAAAGTGTAACGGTACCATGCGAACCCATCATAATCTTCATAACCTTGCACTTCCCAATTACCCGGTACGTAAATGTTATTCCAGTTTTTATCGTTATAATTTTTGTCTTTATATGATGGATCATCATCAGCTGCAAATTTCCAAACACCTACTAAATTCAAATCCCAGTTTTTCATTTCATACAGACCAATATTCCCTTCCAAAATTCCGCCGTCCAATTCAGCATCAAAAACACGAACCGCAATTACATTATCTTTATCATAATTTAAAATGTTTGTTGGTATTGTATATTTTCTCCAGGCGTAATACGCAGATGAATAATCAGGCGGAAATGAACCGGAGTAACCAATAAGCTGACCGTTAATAAAAACTTCATCCGCATCATCAACTCTGCCTAAATCTAAGACTATGCTCTTTCCCTTATAAGCTGATGGAACTTTAAAAGATTTTCTGTACCAGGCATAGCCGTCGTAACCGTGAAAACCTTCATTTTCCCAGGAGGATGGAACTTTAACAATTTCCCAGTTACTTGTATTTATATCCGGTTTAGACCATCTGGAATCATCACCGATTGTGAACCGCCACAATCCTCTTAGATCTATTATTCTGCTCACTTCTTGAGCAACTAAATTGCCACCAACAAAGAGAAAGATGCATAGTATGAAGGGGAGTGAATTATTTCTATGTTTAGTTAAGGGCTTCATTTTCCGACGCATTTTTTTAACGACAATTTACAATTTTCTGTTTTATTAAGAGTCACACTTTAGTAATTAATTGTAAAAAAATGTCACAGTATTAATAACCTATTTCAGCTGAAATAACACTTTCATTTGCCTTTACGTATTCTGCATAGATTGCATTGCACAATCTTCTTACACGGTTGTTATCATCTGTTTTTGCAATTTCGTAAACTGCTTCCAATCCTTTCGGTTCACCTATTAAATAGAGAGACATTGCAATCAGAACTCTTGTACTTGGATCTTCGGTATTATTAAGCTCAGCAACCAATGCATCAACAGATTCTGCTATGCGGTATTTACCAGCAAAGTAAATACAGTTTCTTTTTAATCCGTTGTTATCGGATATGATACCAACTTTCAAATTTTCAATTGCTTTTGCGTTGATTACATTTTGTTTGCTTTCTTGTGCTATAGCTGTATTTGCTATGAATGTTACAGCGGCTAATACTAATCCGGCTTTCTTTACTAAGTTTAATGTTGTTTTCATTTTAGTCCTCCTGACTAATATTGTTAAACATAATTTTCTGTTTCTCTGATACTTAAGACTAAAATGTTCTACCACAAGTTGTCACGCGTAAGTAAGGAGTTGTAAAAAGTTGTAACGCTGTAAATCAACTTTTTTATCGGTAAAAAATTAAAATGAGATAGCTTATCATATTCGTGCTATGAAATATGTTGATTAATAAAAACCAATAATTTAAGTTAACTGCGGGTGTGGTTATTGTTAATCACTATGAGGATAAAAAGATAAATCAACTACAGTAGATAATACACCATCGCTATTAGATAGTTGGTGTGTAACTATAAGTTAGTCAGCATAAATAAATATGAATTCATCTAGTTTTACATTTAGAAGGATAGAGCAATCTGAACGAATCTGGATTGACGATTTTATCACCAATCATTGGGGAAGTAATATTGTTGATATCCACAATAAATCTTTTACACCAAGTCAGTTGAATGGATATATTGCTTCTGAAGGTGAAGAAAAAATTGGTTTAATCACTTATAAAATTCAAAACGCAGAATGTGAAATTGTAACTCTTAACACTTTGGTCGAGAATGAAGGAATTGGGAAAAAATAGTTGGTTTAGTTGAAAAAGAAGCGAAAGAAAATAATTGTCAAAGGGTATGGTTAATAACGACAAACGATAATTTGAGAGCAATCGGCTTTTATCAAAAAATTGGTTATCAAATAATCAATGTTTATCCAAATGCAGTTGAACGTTCTAGAATATTGAAACCGGTAATTCCATTAATAGCTAATAATGGAATACCAATAAGAGATGAATTAGAATTTTGTTTAATACTTGCTACCTGACCCAAAACTCAAAGCAACTACTTTAAACGTTGCGGTATTTTTTAAGTTCTCGGATTTGGTAAAGAGGGTAAGCAATGCAATTAAGTTTATTCTATTAAATAAAATTATTAAAAATTATCCGTCTCAAAAAATGTTGTAATAGTAGATTGTTGTTGATTGGGCGGTATCGTTGTTCCCCGTAAAAAGCACGGAATAAACCCTAGATTGCAATTTAGTTGCGCTTGCTTAAATAGATGAAAAGAATATTCCACATAATTAGTAATTATATCATTATCATCTTCTGGATGTTTGCGTACGTATTATCCTATCATTTATGAATCCAGTGCTTCTCCAATGGTCTTTGAAATTTCTAATAAAGATACTTTGAGCAGTAAATATGGAAGTTTGGATTTAACAATATCAAAAGGTGAACATGAAAATGAAACTGCACAAATTCTAAAGAGTAATTATATAATTTCAACAACGAAAGATAATCTAACTATAAATGAAAAATACTTTTGTTATTCCGGTTTATATAAAGTTGCCGGACTTGAATAATATAATGGATTAAAATATGCGTTCGGTTTTGGTGTCGATTTAAGTCTTATTGTTAATTTTAAGATCAACAATTTAAGATTCGGAATCGGTGGCAATTTTGGATTTTCTACAGAATTCGGCGACTTTTATGGTTTTCGAAGAACAGCAAATAATGAAGGTATAATAAAAAGCGAAATAGGTTTTGGATTTATTACAGGTTCATTATTCCCACTAATAGCTTATCAATTTTCTGACGATACAATTTTATCAACTCAAGTAAATATTGGTGTTCCGGGATTATTATCACCAAGCGTTGTACTAAATAATAATGATTTTGTTTATTGGCTAAGCTGGATTCCAGATTATGGCGAGGCAGATAATTATGGAAGGAGATTAGTGGTTGGATTTATGATGAATCTAAATAAATTTTAAATTGCTTAATAAATATTTGTGAAATATTTGAATGAATCTTAAAGAAGGATATAACGAATATTCAGTAATTATCAATCGGCTCAAAATGTATTTTCGGTGCAAATACATTCCAGATACAAAAGAAGTAATTTTGTTTCTCCACGCTCTTGCATGTTCCCTGGATTCCTTCCAAAACATTCTTGACTATGAATATTTTCCAAATAAATCATTATTGTTATTAGATTTAGTCGGTTTCGGCAAATCTTCAAAATCCGAAGAATATTCATATACGATGGTAGAACAAGCACAATTAGTTGAGAAATTATTAACAATTCTACCTCAATGGAATATACATGTTGTGGCACATAGTATGGGAGGTGCGATTGCATTGCTTTTTAATCCAAAATTATTTTCTTGTGCTTTATCTTTTTCGAATATTGAAGGGAATCTCGTAAGTGAAGATTGCGGTGCTTTAAGTCGTGGTGTAGCTTCTATTTCTTTTGATGATTATCAAAATGATTTGTATAAAAAACAATTAATTGAATTCAGAGGTCATCAACAATTGCTTTTTGAAGAAACAAATCCTACTGCTGTATTTAGAAATGCGGTTTCCTTAGTAAAGTGGTCAGATAGTGGTGAACTACTTAAAAAATTTAGAAACCTTAGTTGTAAAAAAAGCTACTTTTATGGAGAGGCGAATAAAGATATGCCAATTCTGGCGCAGCTTAATTTTGTTCAAAAATATATTATTAAAAATAGCGGTCACGCAATGATGACAGAAAACCCAAAAGAATTTTACTCTAAACTTGTCAGCTTTATTGAATCAGAATAAGACAAAGCTTATAAATATATGTACATTGAATTGTAACCAGTCAATCGAGCCGACACCCATAAAAAAGCACGGGACAAGCTGGATTGTGCCGTAATTGTCTATTGAGAAAATCCGTAAGGTATTTCATAAAAACTATCGTATTGTTTACTTACTAAAGAAAAACACAATAGAAATTCTTACTGTATTTGAAGGGCATCAATTATTAAAAAAGGAAGAAATAATTAAAAGTTAAAAATTGTGAATACCTAAGTAGTCGTAAAAAACGATCTCTCCAAAAAACAATTTGATAAAATTGTTCAAGTGATAATGCTAGCAGCATTAATAATTAATTTAAGGTAGACTTATTAATTTATACCCAATCCCGTGTACTGTTAAAATTACTTTTGGATCATTCGGATCGATTTCTAATTTCTGGCGGAGTTTAACGATAAAATTATCAATAGTCCGGGTGGTAGTAAAAACATCTTGTCCCCAAACACTTTTAAGCAGATCATCACGGGTTACGTTTTTATTTTTATTCTGCCATAAATATTTAAGGAGTTCAAATTCTTTGTGGGACATTTGAACTTGTGAACCTTCATCAAAAGCATTGTAACTTGCAAAGTGTATTTCAAGTTTACCAATTTTAACAGTTTCAACAGATGAAATATTATCTCTTCTTCTCAATACAGCTTTAATTCGTGCAAGGAGCTCGCGCAGACTGAACGGTTTTGTGATATAATCATCAGCTCCGAGTTCAAGTCCTATTACTTTGTCAACCTCTTCCCCTTTTGCTGTAAGTAAAATTACCGGGGTTTTAATCCCATGTTCGCGTGCTTTTCTACATACATCAAATCCAGATAACTTAGGTAGCATAACATCAAGAATTACAAGATTATGTCTGTTCTCCATAATTTTTTTTAATCCAGTTTCACCATCTTCTGCAAATTCAACTTCGTACCCTTCAAATTCCAGATTGTCCTTCAGACCAAGACGCATTGAAGGTTCATCTTCAACTATTAATATTTTCATTTTACTTCTCCAGAATTCACTTTATTGAGGAACAGTTTTAAACTGTACCCTATAAAAATCATTACTCTTAAGGAACGGTATCGACCTTTCCCTACGTTTTAATTTAATTATTATGAACAGTTACAAAATGTTCCCTACATATTTTCAATTGGGAATAACAAACAAAATATACTTCCTTTCCCAAATTCACTTTGCAGCTCAATTCTACCTTTGTGGGCTTCCATAATATGCTTTACTAATGTCAATCCTAATCCGGTTCCTTTAGTGTTATGCACTAATCCTTTTGATGCACGGTAGAATTTATCAAATATCTTCTGCTGATCGGATTTTAAGATCCCGATTCCTTTGTCTTCCACTTCAATCTTTACAAAACCGTTCACTTTCCCGGTTTTAAGAAAAACACATTTTTTATCAGTACTGTACTTTACTGCATTATCGACTAAATTTATTACAGCTTCCGAAATTGCTTCACCATCACCCTTAATTTTTAATTGTCCGCTAAAAGGTTCATACTGGAATTCAAATCCTTTATTTGTTAAATGATAATTATAGGTCTCATAAATTTTAGTTGTTATTTCATTTACATCAACAGCGGAAAAATTATATTTCTTTTTGCCGGCTTCAATCTGCGAAAAACTTAATATGCTGTTTACAATTCTGCTGAGCCGGTTAGATTCGTGACTGATTATTCCATAATATTCTTTCCGTTTCTCTTCACTTGTAACACGGTTCATCTCAAGGGTTTCAGCAAACATGCTTATCAACGAGAGAGGTGTTCGCAGCTCATGCGATACATTAGAAACGAAATCACTTTTTATCTGTGCAAGCTCAATTTCTTTTTTGATATTTCTGTAGCCGTACCATGCAGTAATAATCATTAATAAAAAAAGACCGGCAATTAAAAATAAATTTGTGTACAATCTTTCTCTAACTAGTCCTTCTAAAGTTCTTCCTTTTAATAAAATACCGAGATTGAATTCAGGAATTAGCCATATTTTTTTCTGCTGCTGAACTCTGCCTATTTCCACCGGTTCTGTTTCAAATATTTTATTATTTGTTAATGAATCATACACAACAACTATAAATTGATCCTTTGCAATGCTTTGAATTTTGGATGATAAATTCTGACGTATGAATGATCTTTTGTCGATTCCGACAATGCAAAACTTCTTACCTTCAAACACAAACATTAAATATTTTATATTCTCTTCCGGAAGAGAGATAATTTCAATTTTCTGAAAGCCGGTGTTAAAATATCTGTACAGTCTGTTAAGTAAATCTCTATTATCATTAACAACTTGTGTTAATTTTTCATTTTTATTTGAAAAGCTGAGTGAGTTATTTTCATTAATAATACTGAACTGATTTTTTAGTAAACTATCTGAAATAAAAATTTCCTTAAATGGGTAGGTTCGGCTAAAGAAATTTTGAAGATTATTTTTAAGTTCTACATCTGTGCTACTGTTGTTTAAAATTGTCTCAATATCTTTAAGCCATGAGTTAACAAGGTCTTCCGAGTATTGATTTACTGAGAAAAGGATCGATTCAAGCTGATTTTTGTAGATATCCTCTATTACTTTTTCATCACTATTTAAGGAGGTAATCTGCATGGTGATAATAAAAATCACCGGTAAAAGAGTGATAAAAATTAGAATTAAAATTATTTTTTTTATAGGTTTGCTCATCAATCAAATACAGATACAATTGCAAAAGCAAAATATTAAAAACTCGCATCAAAAACTTTTATCAATTCAATTATCAATTCAATCAACTTAATCATTAAATGGGGTGGTTATGAAGTTAAAACTATCTGTTCTTTTAATTATTCTCAGTCTCCAGTTATCATCTTATGCACAAAATAAAGATGAGCAATCGGATCAGAAAAAAGAGAAAGATAAACTAAGCAGCAGCACATTCAGTGGATTAAAATTTAGGAGTATCGGTCCAGCATGGAATTCGGGAAGAATTTCAGATTTTGCTGTAAATCCGGGCAATCACAGTGAATATTATGTTGCAGTATCAAGCGGACATTTATGGAAAACAACAAACGCCGGTGTTACTTGGAAAGCAATTGCAGACACACTTCCATATTCTCTCGGCTGTGTAGTTATTGATCCAAGTAATCCATTTACAGTTTGGGTAGGAACCGGAGAAAATAATCATCAGCGTGCACTTGGTTATGGTAATGGTGTTTACAAATCTACCGATGATGGGCAATCATGGACAAATATGGGATTGAAAGAATCGAGGCAGATTGGCGGTATTGTAATAGATCCGCGCAATTCAAATGTTGTTTATGTAGCTGCCGAAGGTTCGGTTTGGGGACCCGGCGGTGAACGCGGACTTTATAAAACAACCGATGGCGGTAAAACATGGAATAAAATTTTAAACATCAGCGAAAACACCGGTGTAAATAATATCGTAATGGATCCGCGCAATCCGGATGTTTTGTATGCAACATCCGAACAAAGAAGAAGACATATTTTTACAAAAATAGGAGGCGGACCTGAAACAGCAGTTTATAAATCAACTGATGCCGGTACAACTTGGGAAAAAATTATGAAAGGATTGCCAAAGGTCGATCTCGGCGGTATGGGCATGGCAATTTCACCGGTCAATCCCGATGTTATTTATTTAAGTGTAGAAGCAGCAGAAAATAAAGGAGGATTTTTTCGTTCAACTAACCGCGGTGCATCCTGGGAAAAGATGAGCGATACTCATGCTAAAGGACAATACTTCAATGAAATTTTTGCCGATCCAAAAAATCTTGATAAAGTTTATTTGATGGATGTTGTTTCGAAAGTAACTCTTGACGGCGGAAAGACGTGGAAAAATTTAGGAATTGCGAATAGACACGTCGATGATCATGCATTGTGGATCGATCCGACAGATACAAAACATTTGCTGATTGGAGGTGATGGCGGAGTTTATGAATCATTTGATGAGGGTGCAACATGGGATTTCAAATCAAACTTACCGGTAACACAATTTTACAGAGTGAATATTGATAATGAATATCCATTTTACAACATATACGGCGGAACACAAGATAATCAAAGTATGGGCGGGCCATCACGCACTTTAAGTGAAGATGGAATTGTAAATAGTGATTGGAATATGACTGTTGGCGGTGACGGATTTTTCCAGGCAATCGATCCCACAGACCCAAACATAGTTTACTCCGAATGGCAATACGGAAATATTGTACGCTACGATAAAAGAAGTGGGGAAGTTCTCGATATACGTCCCGAACCGGGCAAGGGTGAAAAAATGTACAAATGGTATTGGGATACTCCGTTTTTGATTAGCCCTCATTCTAATACCCGTTTGTATATCGGTGCAGAAAGAGTTTTCAGAAGTGATGACCGCGGAGAAAGTTGGAAAGTTATAAGCGGAGATCTTACAACTCAGACAGATAGAAATTCATTCAAAGTTATGGATAAGTATTGGAGCATTGATGCTGTTGAAAAAGATGTGAGTACATCTCAATTCGGTTTGATAGTATCATTAGTTGAATCACCTAAAAAAGAAAATTTAATTTATGCCGGAACCGATGATGGATTAATCCAAGTGACTGAAAATGCAAAAGACTGGAGTAAAATTGATAACTTTCCAAACATTCCAAAATTTACTTTAGTGAGCGATATACTTCCATCACGTTTTGACGAGAATACAGTTTATGCAACTTTTAATAATCACAAGCGCGATGATTTCAAACCTTACGTAATTAAAAGTACAGATAAAGGTAAAACTTGGAAATCAATTGCCGGTAATCTGCCGCTAAACGGTGCAGTAAATACTATTGCTGAAGATCCCGTAAATAAAAATTTATTATTTGTCGGCACAGAATGGGGTGTTTATTTTACAATTGATGGCGGTGAAAAATGGATTCAGTTAAAGTCAGGAATCCCAAATATTAAAGTACCAGATATTGTAAT